>NZ_JANSHQ010000472.1:0-2280 GCF_047461715.1 Synechococcus sp. R8-2
ATGCAACGGAAATGTTTCATTCATTACTGTATTCGCCACCATTTATTCGCCACCATTTGGGTTGACCACGCCCAAGGGATCCCTGTGTGTGGGCTCTCAAGAATTGGGCAGCGGCTCAAAGCGCATTCCCACCTTGAGCTGGCCGCCATTGACCAGGTCCCAAGCGGACTGTTCTTTTTTGCCAGGCAGCTGCGCCCGCCGGATCAACAGGGATCCCTCTCCGGTGGCTACATAGACTCCTTCTCCCCTGGCCAATCCCACCACCTCGCCAGGGCTGCCTTGGGGGAGATCGCCAGGGGGTGGGTGCAACTGAGGAGAGGCAGAGCGGACAATTTTGATCCGCTGCCCCCTCAAACTGGTGAAACAGTTGGGGGAAAAGGCGCGGATTTGGTTGTGCAAGGCCTGGGCAGGGTGCTGCCAGTCGAGGTGAAAGTCTTGTTTTTTGAGCAAAGGGGCGTAGGTTGCCCGGGATCCATCCTGAGGAATAGGGGTGAGTTCCCCTTTCTCCAATTTCAAGAGCGTTTCCACCAAGAGTTCTGCCCCCAGTTG
Organism: Synechococcus sp. R8-2; assembly: GCF_047461715.1. NCBI lineage: Bacteria > Bacillati > Cyanobacteriota > Cyanophyceae > Synechococcales > Synechococcaceae > Synechococcus > Synechococcus sp. R8-2. Next base: position 550 of record NZ_JANSHQ010000472.1, read on the forward strand.
AGCCAGTTGGGGTGCCAATTCTAGGCTGGTTTGCTCTGGCCCAATGGGTAGCTTGGCCTGGAGCAGGATGGCTCCTGTATCCATTCCCTCATCCATGAGCATCGTGGTTACGCCGGTCTCGGTTTCGCCGTTGGCAATAGCCCACTGGATGGGGGCAGCGCCACGATAGGCGGGCAGGAGGGATCCATGCACATTCACACAGCCCAGCTTGGGCATCTGCAACACCGTCAGGGGCAAGATCTGGCCGTAGGCCACCACCACAAACACATCGGCAGCCAGCGCCTCCAGAGCCGCCAGCACTTGGGGATCCCGCCGCAGGCGGACAGGCTGCCACACAGGGATCCCGTGGGCTTGAGCCAACACTTTGGTAGCGGGCGGGAGCACCTTTTGCCCTCGCCCCTGGGGCCGATCCGGCTGACAGACCAATCCCACCACTTCAAAGGGGGACTGCGGCTGCAACAGGATCTGCAGCGAAGGCAGAGCAAACTCTGGCGTGCCGAAAAAAACAACCCGCATGCCAACCCCGACGAGCACTGTTCTTCAGTCTAGGACGGCAGGGGAAGGGGGTGGCGGCTCGGCAACCCTTTCCTTCTCGGCGATGGGGGATCGCCCGGTCAAGGGCACCTGCGGGGACTGCCAAAAGGCAGGCTGTTTGAGATCGAACTCTTGGCTCCAGGCCGGGAAAAAAGAGCCCAGTTTCTGCCCAGAAAGCCGCAGCCGTTGCAAAAAAGTCCATTCCAGACGGGTTAAGGCTCGCCGCAGAAAATCCTTAGCCCAAGCCGGATCCGGAGCTTCTGCCGCCTGCAAGTTCACCTGCAAGAGGCCCAGTTTGGGATGGAAATGAACCCGTGCTTGGATCCCTTCTGGACGCAACAGGTAATTCAGTACCTGCTGGATGGCCACCTCATCCCCCCGCTGAGCGCGATACAGAGGGCTGTTGGGGTTGGGCTGGGGCTGGTAGCGCCACTCGCAGTGCCATTCCGGGATCCCTTCATTGGCCAGAAAGCCAAACAGCTCCACCTGACGCTGCCTGTGGGTCAGCGCCATTTGCTCCAAGGCCGGCGAGAGGCTCCCCAGCAAAGCATTCGGCTCAGGCAAGGGATCCCCCTCTAGGCGCAGCAACAGGCGGTGGCCGGAAAGCCGCGCTTGTACCTGAAGATGGCCCAACCCCAGGGATTCCAGAGCTTCTTGCAGATCGGCCAAAATGGCGGGCAGAGGAGCCTGGACATCCAAAGAATCGCTCACCGACAAAAGATCTCCAACAAGCCCTAACCCAACCTAGCCAATTTCCAAGGTTGCTTGGATCCCTGGGATCGCCGGCCAAGATGGCCAGATCCATTCACCTCAGTTGCTAGACCCCCAGGATCAGGCGAGCTGCAGCGAACTGAGTTAACCTCAGCAACGGCTACAGCCCATAGAAATCCGGCCCGGATCCCTCGTAGCTGGGGTTGACCCGCAAGTTTAAGTGGGGACAGATGATCTCGCAGGTGCGGCACTGGATGCAGTTTTCCAAAGACATGGCATGGGAGCGGATCCCATGTTGGTCGCGGATGTGGTGTACCTCTGCTGTGCAGTCGGCCACGCAGGGGGTGGGGCGATTCAGCTTGTCGTAGGTGGCGATGCACCGGCGGCAGGTTTCGGCGTCGAACTCCAGGATGTGACGGTTACCCTCGGGGTAGCGGGGATCCGCAAAAAAAACCGCATCGGGCCGCGAGAAATAGCCCGGTCGAG
>NZ_JANSHQ010000473.1:0-1426 GCF_047461715.1 Synechococcus sp. R8-2
CCCGTCCCGGTTTTTTGGCCCAGTTGCAAAGCTGAGGACAGCCCTTTTCTCTCTGCCGCTAAGGGATCCCCATGTCTGAGGTGGCCATTCGGGTGGAGAGCCTGACCTTTGCTTGGCCGGAACGTCCGCCGGTTTTGCAGGCGTGCAGTTTTGTCATTCCCAAGGGCCAGTTGTGGATGCTGTTGGGGCCCAATGGCAGCGGCAAGTCCACTTTGTTGCAACTATTGTCCGGATCCCTGACCCATCCCCAGCCCCTTTCGGGCCACCTGGAGATTCGCGGTCGGCTGGGCTATGTGTTTCAAAACCCGGATCACCAACTGTTCATGCCCACGGTGGGAGCCGATGTGGCCTTTGGCTTGGGAGCAGAGGCTCTGACCTTGGCAGAAATTCACCAGCGGGTGGAAACAGCCTTGGAGCAAGTCGGATTAAAGCACCTGATCCGTCGGCCCATCCACGGCCTCAGCGGCGGACAGAAGCAACGGGTGGCAGTGGCAGGGGCTTTGGCCCGGCGCAGCGAGGTGCTGCTTTTGGACGAGCCGACAGCTCTGTTGGATCCCGATAGCCAGGCGGATTTGCTGCGGTGCATCCGTCAATTGGTGGATCAAGAAGGCATCACCGCCCTCTGGGTAACCCATCGGCTGGCGGAACTGGAATGGGCAGACGGGGCGATTTTGCTCTCGGAAGGTCAAGTGCGTCAACAGGGATCCCCAGAGCAGGTGCGGCAACGGATTGAACAACTGTTTGGGGCCTGAGGGATCCCTGCGCATCCTGATCCCAAAGAGATCGCGAAAGCGTAGCTGCACCCCCCGGGTGTCCCTGTTTAGAATAGGTAATGTATCCGGTTGATCAATTCGGTTGGCACAAGGTCATTATCCTGGACTCATTCCTCATCTGGATCGGCTGGTTTTTACCTGTTGATCCTCGGTTACACCGAATCCCTACAGGTTCTGCGTCAACCGGTTATATCAGCGGGCCACCGGCCCCATCTAGTCTAAAGGAGCTTGAGAACATGGGACTGTCTGAAGTGATCGCCAAAGAGCTGGAAAATGCTCGCAACGTCTGCTCTGAGTACGGCGAAGGGGATCCCCACTGCCGTGCGGCCTGGGATGCGGTTGAAGAAGTGCTGGCAGCTCGCAGCCACCAGCCGAGGACTCCCAGCAGCCTAGAGCAGCACTGCGCCGAAAACCCAGATGCTGTTGAATGCCGGGTCTACGATACCTGATTCTCGGGAAGTCTACGGTGTAGATGATCTCTGTCGATTCCCTAGGGATCGATGGGGATCTAGGCTTGGGGTTCCTGACAAAATCCAGCAGCCTGCCGGATCCTTATCCGGTGGGTTTTGCTTTTCTGGGTTGGAAGGCGTGACTGGGTGCAGCCTTTTGGTTGCCATCCATCGAAACCAAAACCAGGACTCATCAAGCTCAAG
>NZ_JANSHQ010000474.1:0-1651 GCF_047461715.1 Synechococcus sp. R8-2
TGATCCGGCAGGCCCTTGCCCATCTGCCGGAGGTGGATGCTTACATCAACTGCGGGGATTTCTGTTCCAAGGCCGGCAAACCTTCCCGCAAGGCCACCCAGGGCTTTCATCCGGCAGCCCAAGCAGAGGTGGTTCATCTGCAATCCTTTTTGGCGGCAGTGGAGAGCCTGGGCAAACCCTGGCTCTTTTTACCTGGCAACCACGATCCAGCAGCTTCGGTTTTGAATTCGCTGGTTGGCCGTTGGGGGCGGGCCATCACCCAGTCCTGCTGCTTTGAGTGGCTGGGGTTACAGGTTTTGGCTGTACCCTGGACTCCCCCCTGTGGTTGGAGCTGGTCTCTCACCTCCGCCCATTTGCAGGAGCTGCTCGCCCTCTACAGTCAACCCCCCCGGCCCATTGACCTGCTGCTGACCCACGCTCCGCCGCGGGGCCTTTTGGATGAGGGGGGGAAGTGGTATCACCGTCGCACACCCACCTTGCGCCCCCTTTTGGAACAGGTGCAGCCCCGCTACTACATCTGCGGACACATGCACTGGGATGGGGGCAAGGTAGAGCGGTGCGGATCCACCCTGGTGATTAACACAGCCCTGCACAACATGGTTCTCGAGATCCATTAGGTAGGAAGCCCTTGGACAGCCTTCCGCCTCCTCAGCTTTCCGCTACATCCATACGATTCGTAGGAACCTTCCATGACCCGTCCTTTGATCTTGGCCAGCAGTAGCCCCGGCAAATGGCGCGAGTTCAATGCCTTTTTCCAGGCCCATGCCCCTGCTTGGGAGCTGCGCCGCATGCCCTCAGAAATTGAGGTGGAAGAAACCGGCACCACCTTTGCCGAAAATGCCCTTCTCAAAGCCAGAGCCGTGGCCAAGTCTCTGGGGGAGTGGGCCATTGCCGACGATTCCGGCCTAGCGGTAGAAGCCCTTGGCGGCGTCCCTGGGATCCGCTCGGCTCGCTATGCCCCCAACGATGCTGCCCGCATCGAGCGGTTGCTCAGGGAAATGGAAGGGATCCCAAATCGCCGAGCCACCTTTCACTGCGCCATCGCCCTGGTGGATCCCCAAGGTGAGGTACATGCCCTGGTGGAAGGGGTATGCTCAGGAGAGATCTTGACCCAGCCGCGGGGAGAGGGAGGGTTTGGCTATGACCCCCTGTTTTGGGTGCCCGAAGTGGGGCTAACCTTTGCCGAGATGAGCCCAGCTCAAAAAGAGGCCATCGGCCACCGAGGCCGAGCCTTGCGCGCCTTGAAAGCGCAGTTGCCTCTCCTGGAGAAGCGTATGGGCTGGCTTGGATCCCAGCAATAGCCCCCGATGTCCTGGCTGGGGAGCTGCTAGGATACAGTAGTTGCTTCCCTTCGGGGGAGTGAAATTGAAAGCCGTCTTGCCTTGGCAGCTGAGGGGAGCGCTCGAAGAACTATGGGTTTTTCTGAGTTTGAGGATCAAGATCCCATTGCAGCAGCGGAACGGACTGCTGCCCCCGATCCCAGCCGCCATTCCCCGGATTCTGCCGGTGAGGAAGCCGCGATCTCCTCGGTTGCAAACTCTGGTGAAGGAAGGGAGCGCCAAGGTCGTCGTTCTCCACCCCCTTTGCCGGAAGAGGGCTCAACCTTTGTGGGCGCAGAAGATTGGCTGGACGATCGCGGTAGCGGGACGGA
>NZ_JANSHQ010000475.1:0-3174 GCF_047461715.1 Synechococcus sp. R8-2
TGAGTGCGGGAGTATGTCACGCGGGGAGATTCTCTTTTGGAAGTAACGAAGGGGCACTTTTTCTCCCCAACCGGCCAAGAGTAGAGGGCGTTGGATGTTCTGCTGCCGGTCGAGGGCCCACCCCGTGTAGGGATAGTGTTCTGCACTGCTCATGCGAACAGGCTAGGGTTTACCCATGAAGTTTCCCCCCGCCACACCCCGCCCGGGCAAGCGGCTGCCCCGCGGCTCATTTCCCCGCCTGAGCTCCTCCAACAGGGACAACCATCGCCGTCGGCGTTTGGTTGGTTTTGGTTTCATGGGCCACTGGCTGCTATGGGGAGGGATGGGCCTTCTTTTGGGGCAGCGACTCCGCTCTTGGGGGCAACCGGCTCCTCTGCAGTGGTGGCGCGTTTTGCCGGTGAGCAGTTCTGAGGGATCCCTGACTTTTGTCCAACCGGAACTGCCTCTCTACCACTCGTTCGCGTCAGTGGTGCGGAGCGCTTTTGCCGACAGGCTACTGCCCTGGCTGGCTCAGGGAACCGGGATCTCGGCTGAAGGGATCCTGCACATCTTCTCAGTTATGGCCTGCTTGGCCATTCTGCTGTTGTGCTGGAGCTGGGGCAACTTCTGGAGTGCCGGTCTATGGGGACTCAGCCCCTGGGTGTTGACCCAAGGGTTGGAGCCAGGCAGCGAGATTTTGGGCAGCCTGGTTTTGCTTTGCAGTTGTGGTGTTGGGCCGGGATCCACCTTGCGCTGGTGGGGTCTGGCCTTAGCCTGTGCCCTGTCCTATAAGGTTTGGCCCTTGGCTTTGCTCTGGGCAGGGCTGTGGACGAGCCAGCAGTGGCCACGGCAACCGTTGCGTTCGCGTCAGCAGTGCGGGGCATCAGGACTGCTTTTGCTGCTGCTGGTGATGGGGCTTTCCTGGCTGGGACGGTTTAATTTGCCGGCTACCTCTGCTGAGGTGATTCCCTATCCTCTCAGCTCCCAAAGTGGCTTGGCTGTTTTGGCTACTTTGATGCTGCCCTTGGGGTTGAGCTTGGTGCGGTTGGGCTGGCCCTGGGCAGAACGGCAGCAAGCCCTGCTCAGCTTGGCCGGTTTGGGCCATGTCCTCTGGATGGGGGCGCTGGCGACATGGTTTTGGGATCCCCAAGTGAACACCCTGCAGCAAAGTGCTCGCTGGGGTTTGGTGGTGCTCCCCTTCCTATGCCTGAGCGCCGGCGGCGTCTTGGCTGAGATCCCCTACCGGAGCTGGCGGCGGGTTTTGGGATCCCTACTCCTGGGCAGTTCTTTCTTGTTATCGTGGCAGGCATTGGCCTAAGGTATTCTTTCTCTTGCTTGCCATGACCCAGACCTCGTCCGCATCGGCACCGCGTAGCACTTCGCGGCCCTTGTTGCAAACCCTTTTTGCCCAACGGGCTCAGGCTGTGATCCCTTCTCCTTTCGGGGCGGAGATCCCAGGGGCGGTGCCAGTGGTTACCAGTTTTACCTTTGGGCTGGCGGATCCGCGTCTGTTCCCCAAGGCCGACTTGGCGCGGGCCACGGCGGAGGTGTTGGCAGAGGATGGGGACAATGCCCTCAATTACGGCGGCACGTTTGCCGGGCTGATCAACGTGGTGCTGCAGTTGATGCGGGATAGAGGGGTAGAGGCCCAGCCGGAAAACCTACTGATCGGCTATGGCTCTGGGCAGATCCTCGGCCTGTTGCCTCAGGTCTTCGTGGAGCCGGGGGATGTAGTCATTGTGGAAGGGCCCACCTTCATGGGGGCTGTCAGCCGTTTTGCGGCGGCAGGAGCGCGTCTGATCTCGATTCCGGTGGATGGGGAAGGCATGGTGGTGGATCGCCTGGAAGAGGTGCTGCGCGATCTGGCTCGCCAAGGGATCCGCCCCCGATTTGTCTATACCATTCCCACCTTCCAAAACCCCAAAGGCTGCACCCTCTCTGGGCCACGGCGGCAGAAATTGGTGCAGTTGGCAGCTGAGTACGGTGTGGTGGTGGTGGAGGACGAGGCCTACTACGACCTGCGCTTTGCCGGGGATCCCTTGCCCAGTTTGGCTGCGCTGGATCGGGAAGGCTGGGTTCTTCATGTGGGCACCTTCTCCAAGATTGTGGTGCCGGGAGTACGGGTGGGCTGGGCCTGTGGTCACCCTGAGATCATCCGCCGCCTGGAGATGTTTCGCAGCGAGGGATCCCTGGGGCCCTTTTTGGGCCGGGTGGTGGCCCGCTATTGCGGGGAGGGCCGTCTGCAAAGCCACATTCAACTCCTCACCCGTCGCTACCGAGAAAAGTGCCAGGTGATGCTGGAGGCCATCGCTCAATATTTTCCGCCCGAAGTCAAGGTGGAGGCCCCTGGGGGTGGATTTTTCGTCTGGTGTGAGCTGCCCCCTTCCCTAAGCGCCAGCACCTTGTTGCAGGCTACCCGTGCCCTGGGGGTCACCTTCCTGCCGGGCACCCACTGCTTTGCCGACGGCCAAGGAGACCATGCTCTGCGCCTGGCCTTCAGCTATCAACCCGAGGAGCGCATTGTCAGTGGGATCCAGACCATTGGGGAACAACTGTACAGACTGATACACTCTTGCGCCAGCGGTGCGGAGCAGCAAGGGAAGGAGCTCTCCAAAAGCATGGATCCTTGAAGCCCAGAGCGCAGATTTCCCGCTCACCTGCCCCCCACAGCCTTAGCCATGCGCCGGAAAAATTGCCCAACGCCCTTCACCAGGTTGGGTGCAGCTTCTGGACGAGCCGGGATCCCGGCCATGAGGGTGTAGTAGTCATCCAAGAGGGTGTGCTCTTCTGGAGAGACCGTGTTGTCGGCCATCATCAGGTTGCCGATTGCTCCCAAAAGTTGCATACGCTCGGTTTCGCTGGCCTGGGCAAGATAATCGGCCATCCAGCGCTCGGTTTGCTCCATTGGGATAGGCTCTTGGATCAGTTCTCGCAGCTCGGTATCGTGCTCCAAACCATAGCGGCGCAGCAGGGATCCCAAGTAGGCCAATTCCTGGGGTTCCAAATGCCCATCGGCCCAAGCAGAGCCGGCCACAATTTTGAGCATGAGCTGATGTTGAGTTGTGGGGTTCATGGTGGGATCCCTTGCTGAGAACTGTTGTCGCTACGCGACACTTCTGCGAACGTGTCAGGGGGCCAGAGACCTTAGAGGCTGCAGAGTTGAGGGGATGAACAGCTTAACTATAGCCAGACCTT
>NZ_JANSHQ010000476.1:0-2271 GCF_047461715.1 Synechococcus sp. R8-2
GTGCCCGGCTGGGATTGCCACGGCCTGCCCATCGAACTGAAAGTGTTGCAAAGCCTCACCCCGCAGGAGCGGGAAAACCTCACCCCTCTGCAGCTGCGACAAAAAGCCAAGGAGTACGCCCTGCACTACGTTGATGTGCAGCGGGCCAGTTTTCAGCGCCTGGGGGTATGGGGATCCTGGGATCGGCCCTACCTGACGCTGTCGCCGGAGTACGAAGCCGCACAGATTGAGGTGTTTGGACAAATGGCCCTCAAGGGCTACATCTACCGCGGCCTCAAACCCGTCCACTGGAGCCCCAGCTCCCAGACGGCTCTGGCGGAAGCGGAGCTGGAGTACCCCGACAACCACATCTCCCCCAGCATCTACGTGGCCTTTCCGCTACAGAGCCTGAGTCCGGCGGCGCAGCCGGTTTTGGAGCCTTTCATGCCGGGCCTGCGGGCGGCCATCTGGACCACCACCCCTTGGACGATCCCAGCCAACCTGGCCCTCTGCTTTAACCCCAAGCTCACCTATGCAGTGGTGGAGTCTCCCCGCTTCGGCCTGCTGTTGATCGCCGCCGATCTGCGGGAGCGGCTGGAGAAGGTTCTGGAGACGCCTCTGGAGATCAAGGCCACCCTGCCGGGATCCGCCCTGGAATACAGTCAAGGACGGCACCCCCTCTTTGACCGCGCCAGCCTCTGCGTGCTGGGGGACTATGTCACCACCGAGTCCGGCACCGGCATTGTGCACACAGCTCCGGGGCATGGGGAAGATGACTTCAAAACCGGCCAAAAGTATGGTCTGCCCATTCTCAGCCCTGTGGACGATCAGGGGAGATTTACCGCCGAGGCCGGATCCCAGTTCGTCGGGTTGGATGTGCTCTCCAAGAAGCCGGAGACCAGCGGCAATGCTGCTGTCATCCAGGCTCTGCAGGCTGCGGGGGCTTTGCTCAAGGAAGAGCCCTACAACCACAAATATCCCTACGACTGGCGCACGAAAGAGCCAACGATTTTCCGGGCCACCGAGCAGTGGTTTGCGTCTGTAGCTGGCTTCCGGGAGCTGGCCCTGCAGGCCATTAAAACCGTGAAATGGATCCCGGCCATCGGGGAGAACCGCATCACTGCTATGGTGTCGGAGCGCTCGGATTGGTGTATTTCCCGCCAGCGGGCTTGGGGTGTGCCCATCCCCGTCTTTTACGACGAAGAAACCGGCGAGCCCTTGCTCACTGCCGAGACCCTCGACCACATCAAGGCCATCTTCGCCCAAGAGGGATCCGACGCCTGGTGGAAGCGCCCGGTGGAGGAGTTGCTGCCGGAGAAGTACCGCCACAATGGCCGAACCTACCGCAAAGGGATGGACACCATGGACGTGTGGTTTGACTCCGGCTCTTCCTGGGCGGCAGTGGCCAAGGCGCAGGGGTTGGGCTACCCGGTGGATCTGTATTTGGAGGGCTCCGACCAACACCGGGGCTGGTTCCAATCCAGTTTGCTCACCTCCGTGGCCGTCAACGGCCATGCCCCCTACAAGGCGGTGCTCACCCATGGGTTTGTGCTGGACGAGAAAGGCCAGAAAATGAGCAAGTCCCTGGGCAATGTCATCGATCCGCTGGTGTTAATCAACGGCGGCAAAGATCCCCAGACGGATCCCGCCTACGGGGCGGATGTGCTGCGCCTGTGGGTCTCCAGTGTGGACTACTCCGGGGATGTGCCGCTGGGCAAGACCATTCTTGGGCAAATGGCGGATGTATATCGCAAAATCCGCAACACAGCTCGCTTTTTGCTGAGCAACCTCTACGACTTCAATCCAACTCAGGATGCCGTTCCTTTTGAAGCCTTGACGGAGCTAGACCGCTACATTTTGCACCGCCTGCACGAGGTGGGATCCGAGATCGGCGAATCTTTTGCCAGCTATCAGTTCTACCGCTTTTTCCAGGCGATTCAGAACTTCTGTGTGGTGGATCTCTCCAACTTTTACCTGGATATTGGCAAGGATCGCCTCTACATTAGCCATGCCCAAAGTCTGCGGCGGCGCCAATGTCAAACGGTGCTCTCCCTGTTGCTGGAGAACTTGGCCAAGGCCATCGCCCCCGTTCTCTCCCACCTGGCCGAAGAGATTTGGAGCCATCTGCCCTATCCCAAGCCCACCCGTTCGGTGTTTGAGGGGGGGTGGATGAAGCTGCCGGAGCACTGGCGGGATCCCCAGTTGGCGGCCATTTGGGAGCAACTGCGAGAGGTGCGCCAAGAGGTGAACAAGGCTCTGGAACAAGCCCGTACCGGTCGCGTTAGCGGGACG
>NZ_JANSHQ010000477.1:0-1343 GCF_047461715.1 Synechococcus sp. R8-2
TGCTTCTACTCAACCCGCCATCTCCTGAACCTGATCCGCCCGCAGCCAAACCGTAGGGGTGGGAACAGCCCCAAACTTAATCTGCAGGTAGTCACCTTTGATATCCACCACTTCTCCGGGGGTCTCGAAAACGTAGTTGGGAATAAAAGGATCGCTTGCCTGCGCTTCTAAGCTACCCTCCAGTTTCTCGCGGATGGCCCGCACCAGGGTGCCTCGCTTGATTGCCATTGCTCCTCCTCAAGTTCAGTCGCGGATTAGTCGGCTCGATAGCAGTTGTATCACGCCTGCCGCTGCCGTGAAGAAGAAAGCTGGGATCCAGCCTCTGGCTCGGCTCTGACGGGGATCAACCTGAATTTGGCCTATTTGCGTCTCAGGCTGCGGGCCATATTGCGGAAGGTATCCATGTCCGATCCCCCCTGACGGCGTGGGCTTGCTCCGCTGCTGCTTGAAGCGGAGGATCCCTGCTCAGCAGCAGTTTCAGGAGTTTTGGCTTGCTCTGTGGACAACTTAACTTTGCTGAGGGAAGAGACCTGCTCCACCACCTCCACCTTCTCCTTGCTGCCGAAATCCTGGAAGGTGTGCTTCACGATCCTGGGGGTGCGCATATACTCGATGTTGCCAAGGGTTTTGGCTTCATCTGGGTCGAGAAAAAAAGTATTGTCGTTTTTCGCTTTCTTTGGGGTTGGCTTAGCAACAGTTTCCGGTGAGGACGTGGCCGCAGCTTTGCCGCGCGAGCCGAACAAGCGCTTGAAGATGCCTACCATGGTCGTTTTGCCTGCAATGGGAAGGAAGTTGAGCCGAACCCTGGGCGGGCCAGCTGCCCTCGACAAGGTGAAGGCCAAGCCCAGTCATGAAATAATGTTAAGCCAACTGAGAGCGCCGTGCCCCCTTGGCAGAAGGTTTTCTGGGCCAAGTGCTTGTGGCTGCTCTGACCAGTTTGAGTTCCCCTGCTCTCCGGCCTGCTGGGCGACTGTCCTCACCCCTTTTCCCAAAACGAGAGAGCTGACCTGGGAGGATTAGACCGCCTTACGGAAGCCATCATCCAGGGGATTGTTCAGAACTAGCTCTGTAGACTCCGCACGCAGTTTAATTAATATGACCTGCAGGTTTTTCAGCCCTAAGGCTTTGGACGAACGGGATCCCTGCCCCACAGAAGCTGCATTGCGCATTGCTAAATACAATCACTTTAAGCACACTTTAAGCAGGAAGGAGACTTTTCCGTTGTGTTGCTTCCTAGCTCCTCTCTCCCTATGGGAGAGGGGTTGGGGGTGGTTGCGGAAGCGGCGCAGAGCGTTTGGACGGCACTGCGTAGCAATTAGTAAAGTGTCTTAATCTAACTTGAA
>NZ_JANSHQ010000478.1:0-679 GCF_047461715.1 Synechococcus sp. R8-2
GCTGCTGCTCGGCCCGCATTTCTTGGATTTGTTCTTGTTGTTGCTGAAGGTTGCGAATCAGCCACTCCTCTTGTTCTGGGGTCATGGGAAAGGTCTGAAGATATCCCTTCAATTCTAGTCAGTTGGGGATGGGATCCCGTTGAGCTGCCAAGAGAAGGGCATTGACAATGGCAGCAGCAACTGGGGATCCGCCTTTGCGGCCCTCCACCCGAATCTGGGGAACATCCGTTTGCGCCAACGCCTGCTTGGCCTCTTCCACCGCCACAAATCCCACCGGCACTCCGATCACCAAAGCCGGCTTGACCCGCTGTGCCTGAATCTCCTCCACCAAAGCCAGCAACGCGGTGGGGGCATTGCCAACGACAAACAGGGCTTCTGGATAGCGGCGTGCCAAGTTCACCATCCCATTGGCGGCGCGGGTTTGACCGGGCCAACGGGGCTCCTCCACCCAGTCCAAAGCACAGTAGAGGGGGATCCCTTGGGCTTTCAGACCTGACTGGATCCCAGCTGCCACCATCCTGACATCGACAATGACAGGCTGCTTTTGCCGTAGGGCTGCCAGGGCGTGTTCAACGGCGTTGGGGCCGAAGAAAAAGCGATCCCGCAGCTCAAAGTCGGCAGTGGCATGAATGGCACGGCGCACCACCTCATAAGGGATCCCTTGCCAGGGGTGGGGGCC
>NZ_JANSHQ010000479.1:0-1504 GCF_047461715.1 Synechococcus sp. R8-2
GGACTCTGTCCTGCTGGCGCGACTAGAACTCGAATCCGATGGCACCCCGGCCTCCCACAATCCTTGAGAGCTGAAGAGTTGGCTTAGGCTCCGATGAGGTCGGCAAATCGGCAACCAGACCCGCAGGGACTTGACAACTAGTAGCGAATCCAGGCATAGGCGGCATCAGAGAGCACCGGCACCTCGGCGTAGTGGCCGCGAATGTTTTGCACCCAGGCGTAGACGGTGATGGCAATCACCCCCAAGAGAGCCGTGGTGGCCAAAATGCTGACCATCGCTGCCAGGCCAAGGTTGCCGAAGAGTATGCCAAACGCCTGCATCAGCACCTGCACCAAGAACAAGGCAATGTTGAGCAAGAGCGCCTGGATGGTGTTGAAGCGAACAAAATGGGCTACGCGGGTGTTGCGGATCACCAGGAACAGCAGAGCCAAAAACACCCCCATTCCCAGCCAGCCCGTGGCCAGGGGCACCAGACGAAACAGAGGCGCAAAAATGGGGATCAGCCCTGGCAGAGATTGAAACAACCCAGAGGGCAAAAAGCCCAAGGGCAGAGCCGATACCAAAGGCAAAAGGTAGGGAAGGGATCCCCACAGCCGATTGATGGGAGTGATGTCGCCGCGCCAGGTCATAATCCGTCGATCCCCATAGATGCAATGGTTACTGGAGCTGGCTTGTCGGTGCGCTTCTGGGATCCCCGCAAGCTACAGGTCGGAAAGAGAAAGCAACACCCAAGCCTTGGGCCTATTGTAGTCGATGGATTTGGGTGGCTCAACGCGCTTGGCCGCAAGCCGGCTTCTGCTTTCCAGTGAGCAGAAAAACTGGAGGCCAAAAGGTTCAGAGTGAGCGCTCCGATGAATCCAGGCTGATATAATCAACGGCAAATCCTGGCTGCATCACCGGTTTTTCAGGTTCTCTACATTTTTCAGCTTTCACCATGAAGATTTCATCGTCTCCCGCTGCTCGCATCGTCGGAGCTTTTGTCTGGCAAGTTTGGTCTGGGCTGATGGGTTTTCTCAACGACCGTCTGTTGCCGGAGCGCTATCACATTCGGCCCGAAGCTTTGCCGGAGTGGATTGCCCAGGTGTGGGCAGGCTATCTGCGCTATCGGGAAGCCTCTCGTCCGGGGGCGATCCAGTTTCGCGGCTTGACGGTGGATCCCAGCCGAGATCTGCGCTCAGCTCACCTCGGATCCCGTCCGCTCCGCTACCGCGGCTGCCCCATGGAGACGGTTGCCCGCTCTGGGGATCCTTCTCCTACCGCCCAACCCATCCCTGAAAAGGCTTTTGTGCCCCCCTACTGGAAACTCCTCAATACGCTGCGCTTGAAGTTGAGCCTGGCCGATATTGATCGCTACCCCGTCACTCCGGCCCTGCAGCGGGTTTACCGAGGTCGAGAGTTTTAACACCGCTCTGCTGCTCTGCACGACAGTGGAGTTTTAAGGCTGGGGATCCCCTTGTGGGCGGGGATCCCTTTTTGGACTTTGTTCGCGACAGCGGGACGGAGT
>NZ_JANSHQ010000480.1:0-1573 GCF_047461715.1 Synechococcus sp. R8-2
TTGACTAGAGTCATGCTCTCGACAGTAGGGCAAGACCTCTGCTTCAATCTGCCGCTCGAACAGGTTGTAGGGGGGCTGGGCGGTGTGCAGAGGAGCCACCTGGCGAAACCGATCCATCTGTTCGGGGGAAAAGTTGCTGACCCCAATGGCGCGGATCTTGCCCTGCTGCAGCAACTGCCCCAGAAACGCCGCCGTTTCTTCGATCGGTTCCAAGGGATCCGGCCAATGAATTTGGTAGAGATCGATCACATCTGTTTGCAAGCGGCGCAGAGAATCCTCCAGTTCTTGGGCCAAGCGAGGCAGGCTGGAGTTGCGCACCACTTTGTTGTTTGTCCACTCCAGTCCCGCTTTGGTGGCGAGAACCACCCGATCGCGGCAACCTGAGTCTTTGATCGCTTGCCCCAGCACTTCCTCCGAAACACCCAGTCCGTAGATGGGAGCGGTGTCGAAGGTGGTTATGCCCAAATCAATGGCTTTGCGAATCGTGGTGTAAGATTCCTGGCGGTCGGAAGGGCCCCACCAGCCGCCGCCCATCGCCCAAGTGCCCAGGCCCACCCGGCTCAACCTTAGCCCTGCATCTGCGAGGGTGACGAACTCCATGGCTGCTCCTGCTGAACCCCGATCCTCCCACTGTGGCCAGGGATCCTCTCCAAAAATCTAGCAGACATTGCTGACAGCAGCCGAGGTTGCGTGAACGACCCAAGCCTGTGACCGGGGTTGGAAGGAGAGGAGAGGCTTTTGACTCTGCTGTTGTAAGGAACTGAATCGATAGGATCCCATTCAAGAGCTGCAGCGTCTCTCAACCCAGAACTTTTGCGAGGAATGGCTCCATGAAGCCCACTTTTCTTGTCTCTACTGTCAGCTCCGTCGGTATGGCTCTCCTGTGGGGATCCCTTCTGGCTGGAAGGGCTGCCCAAGCGCAGGTGATCACCCCTCTTTTCCCCTCTGGAACTCCCATCCCCGTCGAACCCTTGCCCCCCAGCCCGGACATTCCCACCCTGCCCATTGTGCCGGATCCCCGGCCTGTGCCGGCAACCCCTGCTCCCCAGCGACCGCTGCCCAGGGGGAGTTTTGAGGAGATCAGCCGCTACTTCCGGGATCTCAACCGCGCCAAAAACCTGGCCCGCCAAGCTGCCGAGATCGCCAATGGGGGCCTGCAGCGCTATCGCGCCGAAGCTTCCATGCACGGGGCAGCCATCGACTCGCCGTTTGAAGAGTTTGAAGATGCTTGGATCTTCACCTTCCGGGGGGGAGAGCCCGGCTTTGTCCAGCCCAGCATTGAAACCCAGGTGCGGGTGGACAGGCGCACCTTTCAAACCACCATCCTCTACAACGGCCCCATCCGCTCCCGCCGCTGACGGCAGCCTGGGATCCCTGCCATCCTTGGCATAATCAGAAAAGGGCGAGGGATCCGGGGTATGACCAAGTTTGTCTTCGTCACCGGTGGAGTGGTCTCCAGCATCGGCAAAGGCATTGTGGCGGCTAGCTTGGGTCGCCTGCTCAAATCCCGCAACTACACGGTGTCGATTTTGAAGCTGGATCCCTACATCAATGTGGATCCCGGCACCATGAG
>NZ_JANSHQ010000481.1:0-2622 GCF_047461715.1 Synechococcus sp. R8-2
CCGGCGGACTGGTCTCCAGCCTATTCCCAAGTTAGCCATCCAGGCGGCTAGGAAAACTCCATCCACTCCACCAACTGGTTACCCCCATAAGCAAGGGGAGTGTCGAACAAAAACATGCGGGTCAAGGACGTGACCGGTAAGATCCAAGCAGGGATCCCCAAATAAAGAAACGAAGTAGAAACCAACGTGCAACATCAAGTTTTGGGGTTAGGCATTGCGGGGCTGGCGGCAGCGCGGCTGTTGCGGGCCCAGGGCTATGAAGTGCTGGTTTGGGATGAGCAAGATTCCCCTCTTCTCAGACAGCGGCAGGCTGAGCTCAATCAAGAAGGGATCCCGGTTCGGCTGGGGCAGCCTTTTCAACTGGCCGAAGGGGTGAAGCAGGTGGTGGTCAGTCCAGGCATTGCTTGGGATCACCCGCTGCTGCAGGAGGTGCGTCAACAGGGAATCCCGGTGGTGGGGGAGGCGGAGCTGGCCTGGATCTATCTTGACCACCTACCCTGGGTGGGGATCACCGGCACCAACGGCAAAAGCACCACCACAGCTCTGGTGGCGGAGATGTTCAAGGCGGCGGGGCTGCAAGGGATCCCCTGCGGCAACATCGGCCTGCCCCTGTCGCAGGTGGCTTTGGCAACGCTCCAGGGAAAGCTCAAGCCGGATTGGATCGTGGCGGAGCTGAGCAGCTATCAGTTGGAAGCCAGCAGCCGCCTCATGAGCAGTACTCCTGGAGGGCCGCCGCGTATTGGGGTGTGGACCACCTTCACTCCCGATCACCTAGAACGGCACGGGACGCTGGAGCGCTATGCCAGCTTCAAGGCTCGCCTTTTGGATCGGGCCCAGTGGCGGGTGCTCAACGGCGAGGATCCCTACCTGTGCCGCCGCCGGCAGGACTGGGAAAATACCTATTGGACTTCCCTTGTTGCTACCCAAGGCTGTTGTGACCGGGATCCCACCGCAACCCTTGACCTGCGGGAAAACCGCCTCTACATCCAGGGGGAGATGGTGGCGGAGCTGGAGGACTTTGCAGAACGCTGCCCTGGCCAACACAACCTGCAAAACCTGCTCTTGGCGGCAGCAGCAGCGCGTCTGGCCGGGATCCCCAACGTTGCCATTCAAAAAGCCATCCGATCTTTTGCCGGCATGCCCCATCGACTGGAGCGGGTGGCGCAAATCCAGGTGGGATCCACCCCCATCCGCTTTGTCAACGACAGCAAGGCCACCAACTACGAGGCCGGCTGGGTGGCACTCAACGCCCTCTCCCCACCCATTATTCTGATTGCCGGGGGAAGGGCCAAGCAGGGGGATCCCGGCGCCTGGCTGCAGTTGATTCGGGCCAAGGTGGCCCGCGTGGTGCTGATGGGGGAGTCTGCCCCAGTGCTGGCAGAGGCCCTCCAGGGGATCCACTATACTGACGTTGAGCTGGTGCCAACCCTAGATGTAGCGGTGGAAAGAGCCTTTGCAGCGGCTTGTTCCCTTTCGCGTCAAGCTCAGAGCTTGGGGAAGCCCGCTCAACCCATCACCGTTTTGCTGTCCCCCGCCTGTGCCAGTTTTGACCAGTACTCCAGCTTTGAACACCGTGGCAACCATTTCCGAGCCTGCTGCCAAGCCCTCCAGGGATCCCTGGAATGCTGAGGCTCGCTGGCTGCGCTGGCTCACCTTGATCTGGCTGGTGCTGGGGCTGCTGATGCTGTTTTCCGCTTCCTACCCGGTGGCTCAGCGGATCACCGGCGATGGCCTCTACTTTTTCAAGCGCCAATTGCTCTGGGCCGGGCTGGGTCTGGGCTGTTTCTGGGCTCTGGTGCGGATCCCATTGCGGCGCTGGTTCCCCTGGGCCGGGATCCTCTGCTTGGTGGGAGTTGGCCTGGTGTGGGCCACCCAGGTGCCGGGGTTGGGGGTTTCCCGCCTGGAGGCCAGCCGCTGGCTGGATTTGAAGGTGATCCCCGTTATCCAGCCTTCAGAATTGCTCAAGCCCCTGTTGGTGTTGCAGGGATCCTGGATCTTTGGCCGCTGGTTTCACCATCCCCTCTGGTTCCGCATCCTCTGGGTGGTTATCTTCGCCTTTGCGCTCTTGGGGATCCTCGCCCAGCCCAACCTGGGCACCACGGCCATCTGCGGCCTTACCCTCTGGGTCATGGCTTGGACTGCCGGGATCCCAGCTTTCACCCTTTTGGCCACAGCGGGGCTGGGGATTCTGGCGGCTGTGGTGAGCATTCTCAGCAAAGATTACCAACGGCGGCGCATCCTGGCCTTTTTGGATCCCTGGGGTAACGCCCAAGGGGATGGCTATCAGTTGGTGCAAAGCCTGTTGGCCATTGGCTCCGGCGGCCTGTGGGGCAAAGGGTATGGCCTTTCCCAGCAAAAGCTGTTCTACCTGCCCATCCAATACACCGACTTTATCTTCTCGGTGTACGCAGAGGAGTTTGGCTTGGCCGGATCCCTGTTCTTTCTGGGGTTGCTGACCTTCTACACTCTGCTGGGCTGGCGGGTGATGGGGCGCTGTCGGGAGTTGACCATTCGCTTAGTAGCCTGCGGCTGCCTGATGTTTCTGGTGGGTCAGTCACTGATGAACATCGGCGTGGTCACCGGGGTTCTGCCCACCACAGGTGTGCCCCTGCCTTTGTTCAG
>NZ_JANSHQ010000482.1:0-1553 GCF_047461715.1 Synechococcus sp. R8-2
GGGAAAGGGGCTGGGGGTGAGGAAAAGCTAGTTGAGAGGGTTGAAAGAGTTGAAAGGCTCCATCTGCCAGAGCAGACGGGGCGGGATCCCCAGCCCTTCGGTGAGGGGTGCGGGCCGTTGGGAAGTTTGGGGATCGCAGTCGTAGAGAGCGGTGGTGTAGCGGTAGCTGCGGGGGGGGCCACCGTTGAGGCGAATGCCGCTAATTTCAAAGGTGTAGTTGCGATTGGGCTGGATCGAACCCACGGAGTAGGTCAAAGTTTCCAGGCCAAAGGCGGGATCCCCCACGCGGAGATCTCCAACAGGCACCGGCTCGCCGCTGAGGGCATCGGTGATGCGGACTTGGGCTTGGCTGAGATCAGCCTTGCCGCCACGGCTGGGCACCGAGAAAGACCAGCGGTAGGCAGACAGGGGCTGGCCGGAAAACCCTTCTAGGCGGTAGAGGTAGCCGTCTTTCTCCGGGAAGGCGATGAACTCTGGATCTGGCACCGACTCGTCAAAACCGAAGATCCAGTTGGCGTTGGCCTGGGTCACCCGTCCAGCCCGTGGGTCAAAGACAATGCCGTAGGCCCCCTGGGCGTACTGAGGATACAGGTTCCAGCGGCGATGCCCCACATCCACAAAGTTTTCTCGACCTGGCTCGGCAAAGTAGATATCCACCTGCCGCGCCAACACCCGGCCTGGATCGGGGCCGTTCAGCTCTAGGATGGGCCCAACCGCCAGGTTGCTGAAGCGGGATCCCGCCTCCCCGGCAGGGGTAAAGCAGCGCCAAGAAGGGGGCGGCTGGTGGCTGAGAGTACCATTGGCTACCTGCATCAAGGCCGCTTGCTGGGCGGCTTCTAGGAACTGAGGATTGAGCTTCACCAGCGGTAACTGGTGCAACAGCCGTAGAAAATTCAGCCGATCCATCATCTTTTGGGCTGCTGCAGGCGTAAGGCGACCGGGGTTGCAGGTGGCAACCTGGGGCTGTTCGGCGTAAATAGGCCCCGTGAAGCTGCGGGTCTGGCGATCCAACCGGCACAGGAAGCTGGCAATCGGCACTTCCCCTGCCCGCGGTGGCTCCATCGAGGTAGGGGATCCTCCACAGGCCGCCAGCAGACAAAGACAAAAGATCCCCGCGATCCTCAAAGCCCAAAGCTGAACCAACTTGGGCAACCGCTGCAAGGGCATGCAAAAACCAGCCGAATTATGAGCCGGTGGGGGTGGGGGTGATGCTGGGGGGGCTGACGGTGCTGCTGCTGCTCTCGCCACAAGCAGGCAACAAGCCCAGACAGGCAAACAGGGCTAAGGCCGCCAAAAGCTGGTGGGTCACTTTGGGTTGCAACGTAGCCATGACAACAAACCTCCCAAATGCTGTTGGGTTTGACTCTGTTCTATCACCTGGCCGAGTGGGCCACAGCGTCAAAACTCATGCCGACAAGGGTATAACTTAAGCCCAAGTCAAGGAACGCTCACCCAAGTCGGCTACATCCACTAGGACTGGGATCCAAGCCCACTTTTTCTCTCCACCCATAGTGGAGTACGGATCCCCACAACTGATACATTCACGCTGAACT
>NZ_JANSHQ010000483.1:0-7125 GCF_047461715.1 Synechococcus sp. R8-2
GTGGAAAACCTGTGGAAAAACCCCCCAAGTTATTAACAGGTATAAATACCCTGTGGAAAAGTGGCCAAGTTATCCACAGTTTTTCCACAGGTGGGGAATAGGCTCAAAAGCTCATGGCACAAGGTGTTGACGATCACTTTCCACAGTTTCCACAGCCCCTACTACTACTAGATCAAAAAATTAAATTAGGCAGGGATCGAAATTTCAGATCTGTCCTACGCGCGAGGCAAATTTTCCAAAACTCGATCGCAAGGGGAGGGATCCAACCGGGGCAGTCGGTGTAGGATCTGCGTGTGCAGCCCTCAAGTGCCCCCCATGGTGCAAGCTCAACGTCCTGTGGATCGAGAACTCGAGGCCGAGTCATTTGCGGCAGTGTTGCGCAGCAGCAAGACTGCAGCTCCTCAGCGTGGGGAGGGATACCTTGACGGGGCCGTGGACTCGTCTCCGGAGGGTTTCAGCTTCACCTGCGAGCAAGCCGATCTCAGCCACCACCTCACTTCCGTTGGACGGGCTGTGGCCAGCCGCCCCGCCCTGCCCGTTTTGGCCAATGTGTTGGTGGAGGCCGACGCGGAAACTCAGCGGGTTGCTTTGACCGCCTTTGACTTGAACTTGTGCATTCGCAGCGAGTTCGAGGCTCAGGTCAGGGGATCCGGTCGCACCACCCTGCCGGCCAAGCTGCTCAGCGACATCGTCAGCCGTCTGCCCAGCGGCCCAGTGACTCTTGACGCGAGCAGCCAAGCCAAGGAGAGTGCCCCTGTGATTCTCATGTCGGCAGCCGGCCAGTACCAAGTGCGCAGCATGTCGGCTGAAGAGTACCCCACCCTACCGGAAATACTGCTCCGCACCGCCGACGCAGATGGCGATTTTGTGGGGGAGGAAAGCCCAACAGCTCAGGCCCTGGAGCTGCCCATCGAGAGCCTGTTGCAAGGGATCGGCCAAACCCTTTTTGCGGCCTCTGGAGATGAGACCAAGCAGGTGCTCACAGGGGTGCATGTCAAGCTCTTGGCGGGGGATCCCCCTTGCCTGGAGTTTGCAGCCACCGATGGGCACCGTCTGGCGATGGTGCAGGTGGAGGCCGAAGGGATCCCGGTTGCTTCGGCCCATGGGGAAATAGGGTTGGATTTCACCATTCCCGCTCGCACTTTGCGAGAGGTGGAGCGCATCCTCGGCACCCAGACCGCGGCCTCTACGGTGGAATTGCGGTTTGACCGATCCCAGGTGCAGTTTGTGCTGCCTCCTCGCGCCAGCAAAACGCAGTGCCAACAGCGGATCACCAGCCGTCTCTTGGAGGGCCAATATCCCGACTACAACCGCCTGATTCCCAGGCAATTTGAGCGGCAGATAACCCTGGAGCGTCGGCCTTTGATTGAGTCGCTGGAACGGGTGGGAGTACTTGCTGCCCAAAGAAACGACATCGTCAAGTTCAATCTTTCTGCCGCAACCCAAACCCTGCGCATCAGCACCGAGGCGCCCGATGTGGGCAGTGGCGAGGAATCGTTGCCAGTGCAGATGTCTGGTCCTGACCTGGAGCTGGCCTTCAATGTGCGTTACCTGCTGGATGCCCTCAGGGTGTTTCATACGCAGCAGGTGAGCCTGGAGCTAAACGGCGCCACGCAGCCGGCCATCTGGAAGCCCCTTGGGGCAATGCGGCTCTGTTATTTGGTTATGCCGGTGCAGCTACGGGCTACCTAGTCTTAGGAGAGCTCCACCCAGCTCTAGTCCAAAACTCTCAAGGTCATCTCAGTACAAATCTACAGTTGTTTGCATTGCCCCCTCTCCCAGAGGGAAAGGAGCCAGGGATGGTCGCGGAAGCGGCGCCGAGCGTTCAGGGAGTGTCCTAATCTAGCTTGAAATGACCGTGTTTTAGGTGGGGCTACTGTGTTTGAGTCGATCCAGCTCAAACAAAGCGGTGGGTAAACTCCTGCACCAAGTCCACACGTCCTTTGCGCAAAACCGCTCCCACGAGAGCAAGACCATGGCGGCCCAGCACTGTGGCCTCAGAAAGAGGGTAGGGCATGTATGTTAGCTTGCGTCCCTGGCCCAGAGACAATAGCCCCACCATTTTCTGGCGCCGGCCTCGAGGCCGCAAGATCCTGCTAGGAAAGCGTATCCAAGTTAAGTAGAGGGGGCTTCCAAATCGTTGCTGCCAGCTGCAGAGCTGGAATTGCCTTCCAGGGCTGCTTGGGCGTTGCGGCGCAGGCGGTGGGCCTTGAGCCGGCGCAGGGCAGAGGCCGGAAACTTGTGGTCGAATTCCCGATCATCGATCCGGGCCAGCTCCTGGAGATCAGGGGCAACATTCCAAGAGTAGGGCTGAAAATCCGGGATCCGGCTGGGTTGGGCAAAGCGTTGGTTCCAAGGGCAGACCTCCTGGCAGATGTCACAGCCGGCCACCCAGTTGTGCAGGTTCTGGGCAATCTTGGCAGGGATCCGCTCGGCGTGGCTTTCTAGAGTGTGGTAGGCAACGCAGCGGCGGGAATCCACCACCCCTGGGCTGACGATGGCCTGCGTGGGGCAAGCCTCTAGGCAGCGGGTACAGGTGCCGCAGTGAGCGGTGTGGGGCCGGTCAGGAACCAGCTTAAGGGTGGTCAGGATGACCCCCAGAAAAATCCAGGAGCCGTACTCGCGGGTGAGCAACAGGCTGTTTTTGCCGATCCAACCCAAGCCCGCCTGCATGGCCCAGGGCTTTTCCGCCACCGGGCCGGTATCCACGTAGAATCGACCCGTATGATTTGGGAACTGGGCTTGCATCCAGAGGTGGAGTTGTTTGAGCCGCCGCCCCAACACGCGGTGATAATCTCGCCCCCAGGCGTAGCGGGAGATCTTGCCCTTGCCGGGATCCTGGCTGTGGCGGATGGGGGTGTAGTAATTCAAAGCCACACAGACCAACGACTGCACCCCCGGCAGCACCTGCTTTGGATCCATTCGCCTAGGATCCGCCATCCAGGCCATGTCGGCGGCCATGCCCGCAGCCAGCCAAGCTTGCAGGCCCCGCAAGTCGGGGGGATCCTCTGTGCTGGCAATGCCAACTTTGTCAAAGCCCAGCGCCAGCGCCTGTCGTTTCACCTGCTCTGTGATGCTGGCCCGGTCTGCTTCTTCTGGCCACACAGGGACATCCAACGCTACTTTGGCAAGCCCATCACCCGACGATAACGAGCTTCCAGATGCTCTGCCTGCTGGGATCGGCGGAAGGGATCCCAGGTGCTGTGGGCAAACAGATCCTGCCGCAGCTTGGCCACATCCACCGTCGTCACGGCTCCGCCGGACACCACCTGTTTTCCTCGCACCCAAACGCTATGCACTGCCTGGGTGGGCCGACCCAACACCAGCAGCCCAATGGGATCGGTACGGGGCAACAGCGACAGTTGGGTGAGATCGTACAGCACCAGATCCGCTTGCTTGCCCACTTCCAGGGATCCCATCTGATCCCCCAGGCCCAAGCCGATTGCCCCACCTCGGGCTGCCATCTCGATGCTCTCGCGGGGAGAAATCCAGTGGCGGTAGTCGGGATCCGTGATGTTGTGAAGGATGGTGCCGATTTTGATGGCCTCCAGGAGATCCTGGGAATCGTTGCTGGCAGCCCCATCGCAGCCAAAGGCCACGTTCACCCCTGCCCGGCGGTATTTCAAGATGGGGGCAATGCCGCTGCCTAGGCGCAGGTTGCTCAAGGGGTTGTGAACAACCGTAGAGCCGGTACGGGCCAGGATTTCAATATCGGCATCGCTGAGCCAGACGCAGTGGGCCAAGGAAGTTTTCCGGTCTAGGTAGCCCAAGCGCTCCAGATGCTCCACAGCACTACAGCCGTACTTTTCCTGGGCCAGCATCTGCTGGGCACGGGTTTCCAGCAGGTGAGCGTGGCGGGGTAGGTCATACTTCTGGCTTAACTCCGCACAGCCCTTGAACAGCTCGTCTGAGCACAGTTGGATCCCTGTGGGAGCCACCATGAGGGTAATGCCCTCTTCTGGCCGGTGAAAGCGCTGCACCGCCTCTTCCACAATGGCCAGCACCTCTGCTGTGGAGAGGGGATAGGTTTCCGGCTCCCGATCCCAAGAGGAGCTGCTGGGCAACCCCCGAGAGAGAGCCTGATCCTGGATCAAGGGGCCCACGAAGGCGCGGATCCCGACTTCTCGGTAGGCCCGTACCGCCGCCTCAATGGTGGCCAACTCTTGGCCTGGGATCAACACCAGATGATCCACCACCGAGGTGCCCCCCGTCAGCAGGGTTTCCACCGCCGTCCCCAGCGCGCTGAGATAGATTTTTTCCGGATCCGGCGGCGCATACTCGTGCAGTTGTGCCAGCCACAGCTCCAGCGGATAGGGCGGTATGATCCCTCGTTGCCACATTTCGGAAGAATGGGTGTGGGCATTGACAAAGCCCGGCAGCAAGAGTTGGTTACTGGCATCCAGTTCCAGGCTGTCTGCGCCCGTTGCGGGTAACCCTCTGCCTATGGCAGCAATCCGTTCCCCCTCGATTCGCACATCTGCGGTTTCGTAGCTGGTGGCGGTGGGAATTAACGCATTGCGCAAGATAAAACTCATGCCCGGGATCCAAAAAGGCCGTCTGCTACCTTAGCGTGCTGGAGTTAACCCTGCCAAGGCGGGAGGATCAGAACATTTGCATGCATAACCTAGCCTTTCCCCCAAGGGATACCCAAGCGTAGTGGTTATAGAACTGCCGACATAGAGGTGCCCACACTCTCCATAACGCAGTTTCAACGCCTCTGCACCGCCGACATGGCCCTACAGCTCAGCCTTGACCGGCTATTTCTTTTTCTTGGCGGAGCCTTTTTTGGCCGGCTTGCTCTCGGCAGCAGGGGCCGGTTCTGGGGCAGGTTCTTCAGGAGGAGCGGGTGGAGTCTCTTCCACTTTGGGGGCCTCTGCCGGCTTGAGACCGGCTTGAGCGGCAACCTCAGCAGCAAAATCCACTTCTTCTTTCTCGATCCCCTCTCCCAGGACAAAGCGCACAAACCGCCGCACCCGAATGTTTTCCCCCAGTTTGGCAATGTGCTGCTTGACCAATTCCTCCACCGTGATCGAGGAATCTTTAATAAAGGGTTGATCCAACAGGGATAACTCTTTCAGGCGCTTTTCGATGCGACCTTGCACGATCTTCTCGCGTATGTTCTCCGGCTTATTGGCCAGATCTTCTTTGCCCATTTCAATGGCTTTTTCCCGCTCCACCACTTCAGCAGGGATCTGGTCAACGCTGACGTATTCTACGTTTTGGCAGGCGGCAATCTGCTTGGCGATGTCTTGCACCAATTTCTTGAAATCTTCGTTGCGGGCCACGAAGTCCGTCTCGCAGTTCACTTCCACCAACACCCCAATTCGATTGCCGAAGTGGATGTAGCTGTCAACTGCCCCCTCTGCCGCGACGCGACTGGCCTTTTTGGCTGCCCCTGCCAACCCTTTCTGTCGCAGCCAGGTGATGGCTTTCTCCATATCGCCACCGGAATCTTCCAGGGCTTTTTTGCAGTCCATCATGCCTGCGCCCGTCTTTTCGCGCAGCTCTTTGACCAGTTTGGCATCAATGCTCATGAGGGCTCCTCGAATGAAAGAACGGGAAGAATGTGGCGGGATATGAGTGAGAATGAGCGGGCTTCGGTAGAATTGTAAACCTAGATTTCAAGAATACACGCCTTTGGATAGGGAACAGGCAGGGAAGTGCCCGGATTGCACGGGATCCCTGCCCTTGCTCTAGCCTTCCTCGGCTTCTCCTTCTTCTTCGTCCTCCATATCCTCCAGCATGTCGTCGTCCAGATCCATCGCCCCTTCGTAGTCGTACTCATCCTCCTCAACGGTGTCGAGCTGCCCATGCCGCCCTTCGTAGATGGCATCCGCCAACTTGCCTACAATCAGCTTAATCGCTCGAATGGCATCGTCGTTAGAGGGGATAAAGATATCGCTGAGATCGGGGTCGCAGTTGGTGTCCAGCAGTGAGATGATCGGGATGTTCAGCTTGATACATTCCTGAACGGCGTTGGCCTCCCGCCGCTGATCGACGATGATCACCGCATCGGGGAGCTTGCGCATGGTTTTAATGCCGCCTAAGTACTTTTCCAGCCTGGCCAACTCTCGCCGCAGACGGCTGGCCTCTTGTTTGGGCAGGCGATCCAGAAGACCACTGCTCTCCATCTCCTCAATTTCTTTGAGGCGGTCGATGCGGGTTTTGATGGTGGCCCAGTTGGTGAGCATGCCCCCCAACCAGCGCTGGTTGACATAGTAGCTGCCACAGCGACGAGCCTCTTGAGCGATGATCCCGGCAGCTTGCCGTTTGGTGCCCACAAACAGGAAGCGCCAACCCCTGTCAGCAGCATCCCGCACATACTCGTAGGCTTCGTTCAGATAGCGGGCCGTCTGCACCAAATCGATAATGTGGATGCCGTTCCGCTCGGTAAAGATGTAGGGCCGCATTTTCGGGTTCCAGCGGCTGGCCTTGTGGCCGAAGTGAACCCCTGCCTCCAACAGTTGAGGCAAACTGACTACGCTCATGAGTTTTTCCTCTCCTACGGGTTAGCCTCCGCCCGAACGGATCCCAGTTACGGCCTTCCCGCCGGTTACCTGCACAGAGCGCTCTACCCCCATTGGCAAGGAACTCAGGAGCTGTTGCAGCAAACCGCGAAAGGGCTGTAAGGACACCCGGTGGTTCAGGCGTGCGATTTCTTAACGGCTTAACTAAGCTAGCATGTTTTCCACGGGATCCCGCAGCTTGGGGTTAACTCTGGCCGCGATCCGATGCTAGACTAGCTAGGCACTTCATGGGCTTCTACCCGTAAGTGCGTCGGGGCGTAGCGCAGCTTGGTAGCGCACCACTTTGGGGTAGTGGGGGTCGTGGGTTCAAATCCCGCCGCTCCGATACTGAGTAATCAGGGGAGGGCTTGAGCCGGAAAAGCCCACTATGCCGGAAACTTTGAGGTACTTTGGCTCCGCTGTCAATCCCTTGCCATTGGCTCCGTTGATCGGCAGCCTTAAGAATCAGGTCACAAGCTTGGCCGGACAATATGGGATCCCGGTTTTACGGTGCTGGATCC
This sequence comes from Synechococcus sp. R8-2, assembly GCF_047461715.1. Lineage (NCBI taxonomy): Bacteria > Bacillati > Cyanobacteriota > Cyanophyceae > Synechococcales > Synechococcaceae > Synechococcus > Synechococcus sp. R8-2. The sequence continues at coordinate 7,028 of NZ_JANSHQ010000483.1, forward strand.
CGATGCGGAGCCGACCTTGAACAACATGGGGTTTCGACGGATCTGGAGCGCTTAATCACGGCCCAGGATCCAGGCAATAAGGGGGGGATCCCTGTGGT
>NZ_JANSHQ010000484.1:0-3328 GCF_047461715.1 Synechococcus sp. R8-2
ATTAAATATTGAGGTTCTTTGCAAGGATCTCGGTTAGAACAGCAGCGTGCAAAAGCTGGTCAACAGCAAGGTCACCGCCGTCAGGAGCAGGCTAAAGCTCCAAAGCCGCAAAGCGGCAAGCAGCAGGATCCCGATCACCCAAATCAGCAGAGCATTCCAATAGGGTCGGTTGGGGGCTTTGGACACATTAATTTTCTGGAAGAAGGGTAGCAGGAGGAACGATACATCCAACAACAGGCGCGGCAGCCGCAAATTGTCCGGCAGCGGCAGATCTCGCACCGCCAAATAAAGCAGCCCCCAGCTCAACAAAAGCGGGATTAGGAGCAGATAGTTGGATTCGGCCAGCAGGGGTCGATCCACCACCAGCGGAAACAGAGGGCTGATCCCCCAGAGCAGATAGAGGTAAAAGTTGAAGTTCAGCAGCGGCTGTAGCAGAGGGGGCACCTTGAAGCGTTGACCTTGGGATCCGATCCCGTTTACCTGAGCTGCGATTTTCTGGCCCAGGGATCCACCTTTTTGAGGGGTTTGCGCTGCCGGAGCCGCCCGCCAACCGCAGTGGTCGCAGTAGGGAGACTTGAACCGGTAGGCTGGGATCGGCTTGCCACAGGAAGGGCAACGTTGGATCGGACGAGGTTGAGAACTGGAAGCCATGACCACCCCGCGGTACTTCTGCCTTAGCATGCCCCAATGGCTCTCAGTTTACTCCCAGGGCAAACGACAATGTAATACAGGCTGCCCCCAAAGCCGCGCCGGCCATGACCTGAACGGGAGTGTGCCCCAGCAATTCTTTCAGGTAGGGTTCTGGAAAACGGTCGGCGCCCTTTTCTTCAAACCATTCTTCCAGGAGGCGATTCAGCACCCGCGCCTGTTTTCCAGCGGCTTGGCGGATCCCCGCGGCATCGTACATCACCACCAATGCGAAAACCACCGTCGCGGCAAACAGAAGGCTGTCCCAGCCTTCCTGCATCCCCACCCCAATGGACAAAGCCGTCACCAACGCTGCGTGGGAGCTGGGCATTCCCCCGGTTTCCACCAAGACTCGCAGGTTAACCTTGCCTGACCGCACATAGGAAAGGATCAGCTTGATGGCTTGGGCCAACACACTGGCCAGCAAAGCAACCCAGAGGACATGATTGGCCATCAACTGTTGCAGCATACGGCTCTCCAGCACAGACATGCGAGCAGGGTCTCCAGGGATCCCATCTAACTTGTCCCCTTGTCCTGTCCTAATGCTGACGGCGAGTGATGAAGTCCGCCAGAGCCAGCAGCGGTTCTGCCCGCGGTCCGTAGGGGCGCAACGCTTCCTTGGCCGATTGAATCAGCTCCTCGGCTTTTTGCCGGGAGGCCTCTAGGCCCAACAAGCTGGGATAGGTGGCTTTGGCGGCAGCTTGATCCTTTCCTGCCGTTTTGCCCAGTTGCTCGCTGGTGGCGGTGATGTCCAAAATGTCGTCCACAATCTGAAAGGCCAAGCCAATATCGCGGGCGTAGCGGCTCAGGCGGTCCAGCAGCTCCTCATCTCCCCCCGCCAGGATCCCTCCCGAAACCACCGAGACTTCCAATAGAGCGCCGGTTTTGTGGCTGTGAATGTACTCCAGAGTTTCCAGGGAAATGGCTTTGCCCTCCGACTCCAGATCCACCACCTGTCCCCCCACCAAACCGGTTGCCGCCACAGCATGGCCAATGCGGGCAATCACCTGTAACACCAACTGCGGCGGTACCCCCTGAGTTTGGCTGGCAATGTGCTCAAAGGCAAAAGCCAGCAGAGCATCTCCTGCCAAGATGGCAATGTCTTCGCCGAACACCTTGTGGTTGGTGGGTTTGCCGCGGCGAAAGTCGTCATTGTCCATGGCCGGCAAGTCGTCATGGATGAGCGACATGGTGTGGATCATTTCCAGGGCACAGGCGGTAGGCAGAGCCTGCTCCACAGTGCCGCCGGCCAACTCGCAAGCAGCCAGACAGAGGATGGGCCTGAGGCGCTTCCCCCCTGCCAATAGGCTGTAGCGCATCGCCTCGTAAATGCGCTCCGGATAGGCGGGAACCAAAGCTGCAGAGAGAGCTTCTTCCACCTGTTGCTGACGCTGGCTCAGGTAGGCTTTCAGGTTAAAGGTTTGGGCAACCAAGCGGGGTTTCCTCTCAACTCGGCAATGGGGGGATCCTTGTCGAGCCGTTCTTCAACAGACTTGTCAGGTGTCATTATCTCATGTCCACTTTAATTGGGGATCCCAGCCCAGAGGCCAAAAGGGTAAGAAGTAACAGCAAGTTGCAGCCGATGAAGAAACTGCAGGGATCCTGAGCCGCCAACTTGCGGTTGCTGTCGCCACAATGTCAGGATTCATAAGGATCTTTAGCCGGATTGCCCTCCTATGTCCCACTCGCCTGTTCAGCTCAGCGCCACCTCCTCCACCGCCAGCGGTGCGGAGCACTTGGGTGACCGTTTGCTGCGGGCGGCCCGAGGGGAAGTGCTGGATCGCCCTCCAGTTTGGATGATGCGCCAGGCGGGTCGCTACATGGCGGCCTACCGCGAGCTGCAAAGCAAGTACACCTTTAAGCAGCGCTGCGAGATCCCGGAGCTGGCCGTCGAGATCTCGTTGCAACCGTTTCGGGCCTTTGCCCCTGATGGAGTGATCCTGTTCAGCGATATCCTCACCCCCCTTGAGGGCATGGGGATCCCTTTTGAGCTGGTGGAGCATCAGGGGCCGATCATCGACCCGCCGATTCGTTCCCAAGCCCAAATTGAGCGCATTCGCCTACTGGAACCGGAAGAAAGTCTGCCTTTCATCAAGACCATTCTCAGCACCCTGCGCCGCGAGGTGGAAGGAAAAGCGACGCTGCTGGGGTTTGTCGGCTCCCCCTGGACTCTGGCCTGCTATGCCGTGGAAGGGCGCAGCTCCAAAGATTATGCCCACATCAAGAGCTTGGCCTTCGCGCAGCCGCCATTGCTGCATCAGTTGCTGAGTAAGCTGGCCGACAGCATTGCCCGCTACGTGATCTACCAGATCGAGTGCGGCGCCCAGGTGGTGCAGTTGTTCGATACTTGGGCCGGCCAGCTCAGCCCAGTCGATTACGAGTGTTGGGCCTTGCCCTACCAAAAGCAAATTGTGGATCAGGTGAAAGCTCGCTATCCGCAGGTGCCACTGATCCTCTACATCAACGGCAGCGCCGCTTTGCTGGAGCGGGTGGGCAAAGCCGGCATCGACGTGTTCAGCCTCGATTGGATGAGCGATATGGCAGAGGCCAGGGCTCGCCTGGGATCCCTAGCGGTGCAGGGCAATCTGGATCCAATGGTGTTGCTGGGATCGCCAGAGTTCATCCGGCAGCGCACCCTAGA
>NZ_JANSHQ010000485.1:0-1614 GCF_047461715.1 Synechococcus sp. R8-2
TCAGCGTAAATGTATCAGCTACAGATCCCCACCAGTGTCAGCAGCAACAGTCAGCAGCCCTATCCAGATCCCGATCGGATCCCTCGGCGACCCCCCGAGCAGTTGCGGGATCGGCTGATCGTCTCCGGCCTGCGCTACTACGGTTATACCGGCCTTGATGAGGCGGAACGGGCTTCGGGGCAATGGTTTGAGGTGGATTTCGAGTTGTGGGCGGATCTGCGCCCGGCTGCTCTCAGCGGCCAACTGTGTGATAGCCTCGACTACCGTTCTGCAGTGGCCGGGATTGCGGAACTGGTGAAAAGCAATCAGTTTGTGCTGATCGAGAGTTTGGCGGAGGCGATTGCCGAAATGGTGCTGCGGGAGACGGGGGCCAGCAAAGCTAAGATCCGATTGACCAAGTGTCATCCCCCGATCCCAGAGCTGACGGGGCGGGTTACTGTGGAGATCGTTCGTCCCTAAAACTTCTCTTAGCCCTTTTCTACCGACCTTGTGCTTGTTCTAGAACTCGCCTCTCCTACCTCTAAGGACTGGATCGACCAGGCCATCCGGCACATCGATCTGGTCTTGCTAGACCACGCCAACTGTGAGAAAAAAGCAGCGGGCAACGCCCTCAGTCTGCTCTTTCGCTACCCGGCTAACGGGCGTTTGGTGGAAACCCTCTCGCCGCTGGCGCGGGAGGAGCTGCAGCATTTTGAGCGGGTGCATCGCCACCTGCAACGGTTGGGGATCCCCATCAAGCCCTTGTCGGCTGCGCCCTATGCCGGTCGTCTGAACCAACACCTGCGCCGCTCCGAGCCGGAGCATCTGCTCGACACCTTGCTGGTGGCAGCCATTATCGAGGCCCGCAGCCACGAACGCTTGGGCCTGTTGGGGATCCACGCGCCCGACCCAGAGCTGCGGCAGTTTTATCTCTGGCTGGCGGCTGCGGAGGAGCGCCATTGGCAGCTTTACTTGGATTTGGCGTTGGAGCAGTTTCCCGCCGATCAGGTGCAGGAGCGTCTCGATACTCTACTCCAGGTGGAGGCCGAGATCTTGTCTTCCCTTCACCCCGAACCCCGTGTTCACAGCTAGCCCCACTCCGTTCTCCCCCCGCGGTGCAGCTCCCATGTTCCAAGCGACGCGGCAGTGGTTGGCCTTCTGGTATACAACGGTTACGGCAGTGTTGCTGCTGTTGTTTGCCGGCAGCTTCTATTGGTACGTGCAGTCAACCCTGATCGAGCGGGTGGACGATACCCTTGGCCATGTGGTGGAAATTGTCGAGCGGTCTTTGGTGGTGGATGAGAGCCTCTTGGATCCGCAGCAAGCCCGCCGCAGCTTAGAGGCCAGCTTTCGGGATGATCCCAGCACCCTAGAGGACGATCACATCGACTTGGAGTGGTTCGGCCCTCAAGGAACGCTCATCTGGTCCACGGTACCCGGCGGGATCCCTGCCCCCCTGTTGACCGAGGGATCCCTGCACACTGCCCGCATCGCTCCTGGGTATTGGCTGCGTCAGTTCACCGAGCCGATCGTGGCCCATGGGAAGCTGCTGGGCTATCTGCGGGTCAGCCATCCTTGGTTTGAGGTGAGCAAGCCAACGCGACAGTTGATCCGGGATCTTTCCCTGTGGGTGGT
>NZ_JANSHQ010000486.1:0-881 GCF_047461715.1 Synechococcus sp. R8-2
TGCTCCGCACCGCTGTCGCGAAGGGGAAGAGCTGGCAAGAGGGGGCTAAGTTCCACTGCTCTCAGGATACCCCCACCGCCACCAGGGGTCGCCCAGCGGAGGAGCTCATTTCCAACCTGCTCCAAATTTCCATCCTGCTGCTCCGCAACGCTTGCGCAGAAGGGCGTGGGGGGGATCTGGACTGCAACCGCCCGCTGGAGCTGGGATCCCTGTCGGGATGGCTAGACCCGGAACCGTCTGTGGTTGCGCTAGGTTCCCACCGGACTTGCCCAGACCCAGATGGCGACCATCCCATCCCAGAGCAACAGAAGCAGAGCAAAACATCCTAGGAGCCCGTACATCCAAGGCTGAACGTAGGGGCGCAGCCCGCCAATCTCCAGTTGAGCGTGCCGTCGAATCTCAGCCAACAGCTGCTTGAACCTGGTCACCCGCATCGGCAAAAGTACGCGATCCCCCCCTCGGCTGACCAAGTAATACACCATACCACCCTGGCTGGTGGAGCGGGGCTCAATGCGCTCGATATCGGCCCACCGGATCTGCCACTCCTGCCGCACAAAAGGCGGCACCCAACTGGGGTAGGTGGCCTGCATGCCCTCTTCGTCCAACTGAATCTGCTGGCTCAGGGATCCCAGGACTACCCCCCATCCCAGCAGCAGAGCAATCCAAAGGGATCCCAGCTCAAGAGGTGTTGCCTGTTGCCGAGCCAGCAGGATGGGTAGGGGCAGAACCAGTCCCCAGTACAGAGCCTGCACAGCGCAGCGAATTAGGGGGGAGATGGGGAAGGTCATCGTCGGCAAGATGAGGCTGGCTTTATCAAACTTAAGATAGCGCTAGATAGCGCTTAAAAAGGCACCTCCTCCTCCAAGGACTCCGTCCCGCTG
>NZ_JANSHQ010000487.1:0-3954 GCF_047461715.1 Synechococcus sp. R8-2
CCGTCCCGCTTACGCGATCGGGGGCGCCCTTTCTATCCCCTTGGCCCCTACTGGGTGGGAGAAGCCACCAGCCCAGCAGTCCCCACCAGCTTCCCTATGGTCGGGGCAATCGCTTCCTGGAATGCCACCACGCCCCCCGGCACCTGGTTGGAACTGTGGATTCGGGCCAAGCTTTCAGACCGCTGGACAAAGTGGTATCACGGCGGGGTATGGGCTGCGGATCCCTTGACTCTGGCCAGCCACTCAGTGCAAGGACAAGGGGATGAGGATGGCAACCTGTACACGGACTTGCTGGTGCTCAAGGATACCCTCAACGGAGCAGAAGCCTTCCAGGTCAGGGTGCGCCTGTTCACGCAAGAGCCAGGCCGTTCTGCCGTTGTGGATCAGGTGGCAGTTGCCATTTCCAACGAGCCGGTCAGGCCCAGCCGCCTATCCCCTGGGGATCCCAGCCGCTGGGGCAAAATCTTGGATCTGCCTTGGTGCTCCCAGATGGTGTACCCCGATGGGGGAGAGGTCTGGTGTAGCCCCACCTCTTTGGCGATGGTGATGGCCTACTGGAAGCGGGATCCCCGCCCCTGTGAGGTGTTGGTGCGCGCAGCAGTGGCCGGTGTGTATGACCGGGTTTACCAGGGCCATGGCAACTGGGCTTTCAACGTCGCCCATGCTGCCGAGCAAGGTTTGTCCGGCGTGGTGGCGCGGCTGGAGAGCTTGGCTCAAGCAGAAGCCTGGATCGCGGCAGGGGTTCCGGTGATCCTCAGCTATGCCTGGGGTGAGGGAGAACTGGAAGGGGCGCCAATTCCCAGAAGCAACGGCCATCTGGCGGTGCTGGTGGGGTTTGCTCGCGGCAGCGGTGCGGAGCAGTTTAGCCACGGGGATCCCATCGTCCACGATCCGGCAGCCAAAACCAACGAAGAGGTTCGCCGTACCTACCGCCGCGAACAGCTAGAGTCGTTGTGGCTGGAGCACTCCGGGGGTACCGTCTACTTGATTCATCCGCGAGAGTGGCCTGTCCCCACTCTATAGCCGAACCGGGCGAACGCGGGCAGCATCGACTTACAGCGCTACCGCTATGGCCTGGATGATTTCCTGGCCGCTGAAACTGCTATCTGGTCTTTCGGTGGGGATTTGAGTAAGGATAGATGGAGTGAGGAGTGCAACTCACCTGCGGGTGAGGAGGGTTGGTCATGAATAGGAATGCGGTTCAGGGGCCAAGGCATTGGTCGAGGTGGCTCCTGCGGCAGAGAGGGTGCTGGGCAATTCTCGCCGGTTTGTACGCTGATGAAGGTAAGCGTGGGGGTTTGGGTTTCCGCCATTTCCCAGTTTGTGGGAGGGGATGAGCTGCATCATGCCACGACGGGTTTCCCTGAGACCGCTATCTTGGCCTGCGCTGAGTGCCTTGGTGCTGGCTCTCTCGGGCTGTGGCGAGTTTCCTTCTTCTAGTCTGTCTCCCAGCGTTCTTCCCCCTGCGGCCCTACAGCCGGTTTCAACCCCAACTCCTCTCCCTCTCTCCCCGCTTTCTCTCACTTTTGAGCAAGCGCGTCAGGCCGGCTTGTCGGTGCCCAGCAACCGCATTGTTCTGCTGCTTCAGGAACAGGGATCCGATCTGGTGGCCCAGCTACCGGCCTCAGAGGTGGATCGCTGGCTGGCTCGCACTCCCACCTGGCCGGGGGTGGAAGGGATCGACCTGAGCATTACCCTGGGCACCTATCGCCAAACCGCCACTGCCCCTCTGCGCCCGGGGCAACCGGCCACTTTCACCTTCACCAATCCTCCCGCCGGGGAAGCGGAGCTCAGCGCCATCGCCTATCGGGGATCCACCACTCTGGCGCAGGGGAAGGGATCCCTGACCCTTTCTGCCCGCTCTGGGAGTTCTGGCAGTGTCAATCGTCCTCCCCAAGACACAGAGCGCCAGCGCCGCCTTTCTATGTTGGTGCTCTCTGAGGTGGGGGTACCGCTGCTGCACACCAGCTCGGCAGCGCCCACCCTTGGCCAGCCGTTGCTGCTCTCAGGGGAAAATTTGGAGCGGGTGGAAACAGTTCTCTTTGCTGCAGCAGCCAATCCCGAGCGCATCCTGAAGGGGGAAATTCGCTCCCGCAGCGGTGACCGCCTGGTGGTGATGCCGCCTTCTTCTCTTTCCGGCTCGGTTTGGGTTGCCGTTGCGGATGCTTCCGGGCAAGGGCTGGGTACACTGGTCTACGATTGGCCTGCCGCTACTCCTTCCCCCAGCCCCTCTCCCACCCCCACTGCTCCGGCAGCATCGGCCTGGGTGGTGGAAACTTTGCTGGATGGCCGCACCTCGCCCGCGGCAGATCCTGTCGGCAACGCCCCTGATAACACCGGCACCGAGTCCAGGATCTACCTGCAGCAAATCAGCGGCATTGCTGTGGATCCTGAAGGAGCCTTCTATTTAGCCGATAGAGCCCAGCACCGCATCTTCCGGCTGTCTCTAGAGGGGGAATTGGAAGTTTGGGCCGGCACAGGCCAAGCAGGCCGCCGCGACGGAGCAGCCGAGCAAGCGCGGTTCAACTCCCCACAGGGGCTGCTCTGGGATCCCAAGGGGGGATTGTGGGTGGCCGACAGCGGCAACCATTGCCTGCGCTATATCAACCTGCAACGGCAGGTGAGCACCTTTGCGGGCACTTGTGTAGCCGGATACCGAGATGGGGAGCTTGACCGGGCTCAGTTCCGTGAGCCATCGGGGCTGGCTTTGGGTTCAGATGGCAGCCTCTACGTTGCCGACCGCGCCAATCGCCGCATCCGCCGCATCACCCCTGCCGGTGAGGTGACCACCGTTGCCGGCACGGGCCAGCCGGGATTCGCCGACGGCCCAGCAGAACAGGCCCAGCTTCTGCAGCCCACCGCCTTGGCTGTGGACAGAAATGGGCACCTTTGGATTGCCGATCAGCATCGCCTGCGCAGGTTATCCCCCGCCGGACAACTGAGCACCCTATCAAACCTCGAAGCAGGCTACCGAGATGGCCCCCTGGCGGAATCTCGCTTTCGCTTCCTCGGCGGGCTGGCCTTCGATGCGGCAGGCAACCTCTGGGTGGCAGACCGAGACAACCATCGCATTCGTCGTCTTCAGCCTGGGGGACAAGTTTCCACCTTGGCCGGACAGAATCAGCCCGGCTGGCAGGATGGCCCCACCTCGGTGGCCCGGTTCGATCAACCTGCCGGCTTGGCAGTCTTACCGGATGGCAGTGTGGTGGTGGTGGATGCCGGCTTGCCGGGCTTGCGTCGCATAAGCCGCGTTGCTTCTGGGCCTGTCACCCCAACCCCTGGGGGATCTCTGTAGGCTCTTGACAGGCCGCCGTCTCTCAGGTTTCACAGGGATCCCCATCTACTCAATCACCACACTCTTCGGGCCGGCGTTCACCTCTGGGCGACCCTGATTGAAGTTGGCCAGGAAGGTGTCTGGATCTTTGAGGCTGAAGACCAGCTTTTTGCAGGGCACTTGCAGCCCCACCGGCCCCAGCAACGGAATAAAAAGAGGCTTTTCCTGCACCAGTGGAATGGCAATTACCCCTTGGGTGCTGGTGACCGGGCCAACGATCCCCTGAAAATCGGTGCGCACGCCCACCCCGTAGTACCAGGGCCAGGGAAAGCGCTCCCCTCGCCCCAACTCGCTCAAGGAGAACGTCTCGTTGAACAGGCTGCCCGCCCGCACAATGAGCTTGTCTTGCAGCAGATCGACATAGGCCGCCTCGCTGCTCACCCCAAACAGAGCCAGCGGCAAACTGGCTAGGGGATTGGAGTCGATGGCCATGTAATAACGCATGAGAAGTCTCCGAGTTCACAGATGGGTGACCAGGTGAGCCGCGGCCCCTAGCCTTGCCAATTATAGAAAATCTTCCCCGTTGCTCGACTGACCAAAAGGGATCCCATCTGCCCACAAGCTAACCGAGTATGATGGGTTGCTTGGAGTGCCCTTTGAGGACTCCGTCCCGCTAACGC
>NZ_JANSHQ010000488.1:0-2729 GCF_047461715.1 Synechococcus sp. R8-2
CGGCTCAAGGCCTACAAAGCAGTGGATCCCGGCCTCCGCTACCAGGGCTTGGTCAATGGGGAAGCGGATGTGGCAGTGGCCTTCGGCACCGATGGAGAAATTGCCGCCTTTGACCTGGTGCTGCTGGAGGATGACAAGCAGCTTTTCCCCCCCTACCAGGTGGCGCCGGTGGTGCGCAAGGACACCCTAGAGGCCAACCCCGGCATTGCCGCTGCCTTAAATGCCCTTTCCCCCCTGCTGACGGACGAGGTGATGCAGCGGTTGAACTACGAGGTGAGCGGCAACCGCAAGGAGCCGGCGGAGGTGGCCAGAACTTTCTTGGTGGAAGCCGGCATTCTCAAGAAATAACCTTGCCTGTTGCATGAGACCCTGAGGTGAGCACCGTCGAGTTCGAGCGGGTATCGCTGCGCTTTCCCCACAGTTCCCAGCCGGCTGTGGAGGAGTGCAGTTTTTCCATAGAATCGGGCCAGTTGGTGGTCATCCTGGGGCCTTCTGGCTGCGGCAAAACCACCCTTCTGAAAATGGTGAATCGCCTACTGGATCCCACCCAGGGGCAGATTCGCTTGGACGGGCGGGATATCCGCCAGTTTCCCGTCACGGCTCTGCGGCAGCGGATCGGCTATGTTATCCAGCAATCGGGGCTGTTTCCCCACATGACGGTGGCCCAGAATGTGGCGGTGGTGCCGCGACTTTTGGGATGGGCGAAGGAGCGCATCCGCGAGCGGGTGGACGAGCTGCTCAGCTTGGTTAATTTGCCCCCCCATGAGTACAGAAACCGCTACCCTGCCCAACTGTCGGGTGGACAACAGCAGCGGGTGGGGCTGGCGCGGGCGCTGGCCGGGGATCCAGGGCTGCTGCTGATGGACGAGCCCTTTGGGGCCATCGACGCCATTACCCGCAGCAAGCTGCAAGAGGAGATCCTGCGCCTGCAACGGCAATTGAAAAAAACCATCCTGTTCGTCTCCCACGATGTGGAAGAGGCGCTGCGCCTGGCGGATCGCATTTTGGTGATGCAGAAGGGGCGGGTGGTGCAGTTCGACACTCCCTTTCGGCTGCTCACCCAGCCGGCTACTCCCTTTGTCAGGGAACTGCTGGGGGCAGATGACATGGTACGGCAGTTGAGTGTGCTGCGGGTGGAAACGGCGATGGCCGGGATCCCGCACAACCACAAAATCCAAGAGGGAGCGATGGTGAGGCCCCAGGCCACTTTGCGGCAAGCCTTGTCCCTGCTGTTGCGCACAGGGGCGGCAGCCCTGACGGTGTGGGAGGACGGGCGGGCCATCGGCGTTTTGACCTTGGATCACATTCGCAGCTTGGCCATGCTGGAGGGGGGATCCGCGTGAGCTATCTCCTCAACCACCCCGGCCTGATGTGGCAGCTCACCCAAGAGCATCTGGCGATGGTGGGGATGACCTTGGGCATGGCGGTGGTGTTGGCGGTGCCGCTGGCTCTGCTGGTTCACCACGTGCGCTGGTTGGCCCTGCCGGTCATGGGGATCCTCAGCATCCTGTACACAGTGCCCAGCCTGGCTTTGATCATTTTGTTGGTGCCCTGGCTTGGCCTCAATGCCCGCTCGGTGGTGGTGGCGATGGTGATCTACACGCAGGTGATCTTGGTGCGCCATTTTTGCGTGGGCCTGCGCTCGGTCGAGCCTGCCATCCTGGAAGCTGCCAAGGGCATGGGGATGAACCTCTGGCAACGGTGGTGGCAGGTGCAGGTGCCGCTCATGCTGCCCATTGTTTTGGCAGGGCTGCGGCTGGCGGCAATTGTGGCCATTGCCATTGCCACCGTGGGCGCCAAGTTTGGGGCAGGGGGACTGGGAACCCTGCTGTTCGATGGCATTGCCCAGGCCGGTCGCTACGACAAGATCTGGGCCGGATCCCTGGCGGTGGGATCCCTGGCCTTGCTGGTGAACACAGCCTTGCTCAGCCTGGAATGGGCGGCCCGTCGTGGCTGAGGGGATAAACTTTCGAGCAGGTCGGTCTTCTCTGTAGTTCTGTGTATAGTTCTGTGGGGCGAAGCTGGGTGTAGCATGGGTGAGCAACCAGGGACTCCGTCCCGCTGGCGTGAGCGGGTGAGAGATTGGTCATCCCGCGCCGATTGGGAGCTGATGGAAGCGCTCAAGGCGGGGCAACCTGCTGCTCTGGCTGCGCTCTACGATCGCTATGCCGGCTTGGTCTATGGGCTGGCCTTCAAGATCCTGGGCCACGTGGCCGAGGCAGAAGACCTGACTCAGGAGGTGTTTGTCGAGCTGTGGCGCAAGGTTGGCTGTGATCCAAGGACTCCGTCCGAGTCGCGCGAGCGGCGGGGATCCCTGAGCAGTTTTTTGTGCATCCTGACCCGCTCGCGGGCCATTGACCGTCTGCGTTCTCAGGGCAGCCACCAACTTCTTTTGAAACGCTGGCAGACCATTCTCAGCGCCGTTCGTGTTGACGGAACGGAGTCCCATAGCAAGATCCCGCTCCCTTTTGAGCAGGTTTCCATCGAGGAGCGGCGGCAAGCGGTGCAAGCGGCCCTCGGCCAACTGCCCGAAAGCCAGCGGCAGATCCTGGAGTTGCTCTATTACCAAGGGTTGAGCCAGGCGGACATTGCTCGCCAATTGGGGATCCCGTTGGGGACGGTTAAGACCCGCTCTCGCCAAGCTCTCTGCAAATTGCGGGGATCCCTGCGCGCCCTTCTGGGTTTCTGCTCGCGTCAGCGGGACCGCGTCCTTTCGCGTTAGCGGGACG
>NZ_JANSHQ010000489.1:0-674 GCF_047461715.1 Synechococcus sp. R8-2
GATTTTGTCTGGACACCCCGCTACCGTATCTTTTTCCAAAATCCCTTGGCTTTCAACCCCCTGCCGTTTGTGTTGGGCTGGCAACCGGCGGGCACCTGTTTGACCTTGAAACCGGGGGAGCCGACCCGCATCTGGCTCTTTCCCCAGGGCGGTAAGCCGCTGCAACTGGAAGCGGAGCCGGGGTTTGTTTTCCATTTTGTCAACGGCTACGAAGTCGGGGATCGGGTTGTGGTGGATGCCGTCCTCTATGAGAACTACCCTGCCCTGGAGCCGGATGCCGATTACCTGCAGATTGACTTTGCCCAAATTCCAGCGGGCAAGCTGTGGCGGTTCTATCTGGATCCCAAGGCGGGCAGTGTGCGCCGAGAACTGCTGCTGGATCGCTCGGTGGAGTTTCCGGCCATCCACCCGGCTCAAATGGGGGGATCCCACCGCTACATCTACATCGGGGCCACCCATGCTCCTGGCCCCAATGCTCCTCTGCAAGCCATCCTCAAGCTGGATACCGCCACAGGCCGCACACAGCAGTACAGCTTTGCCCCCCGCGGCTTTGTGGGAGAACCGGTGTTCATCCCCGATCCAGAAGGTCAGGGCGAAGAGGCAGGGTGGATCGTGACGGTGGTTTTTGATGCGGCCAGCCAGCGCTCTCAAGTGGTGATCCTAGAAGCAGCCGA
>NZ_JANSHQ010000490.1:0-2755 GCF_047461715.1 Synechococcus sp. R8-2
ACCCGAGAATCGGGATCTCGGCGGCAGCGTAGGGCAAAGTCTGCGCCTGCTGCAACAGCCTCTGATCTCCCTTGCCATCCCGAAGACCCAAAAGATTTTTCCTCAGGCAAGGCTTTGCGTGGGGCAGATATCTCGGCGGCACGCCGGCAAAAGGGAATCAGCCAGCGGGAATTGGCCCAGAGGCTGGGGCGCAGCCAGAGCTGGGTGCGGGATGTGGAGAATGATCGGCTTCAGATCAGCCTGAACGATCGCCAGCGCCTTATCAAAGCCCTGTATTTGGATCCCAGGCAACATCAAGTCTAGGCCAGTTACTCAATTCACTCATCCACTCACTCATCCACGGCAATGACCACATCCGAGGCTTTGATGGCAGCATACGCTTCTTTTCCAACTGCTATACCCAACCGTTCGGCAGAGTGCTTAGAAATAATGGCTGTTATTTCTATGCCTGGTGCAACTTCCAGAACAATTTCGGCATTGACCATGCCCACCTGGAAGCTTTTTACAGTTCCTTTAAAAAAGTTGCGAGTGCTGATTTGCATGACTTCTCCTTTGTTGAACAAGCAGAGCAACAGGGGTGTTGACCGAACTGAACAAGAGAGGAGCTTGCCGGATGGTCATTCAACACCGGTTTCAATACTATCAGATGCTTATCGTTGCCTCTGGGGAGGAAGGGCTGCCAATAGTCTAGATTATGTATCCTGAAGATACAAACTGCAACCTCTAATGGTCAAAGTACCGAGCGATTGGTGGATTTTCCTGTTCTGAAAGTCGTCACGGGTCAAAGAAAAATGGCTATGAAACGAAGAACTGCAATGTTATTCCTAGGGATCCTGGCCGCTCTGGCTTTGAGGTGGGGGTCGGCTCCCGGCTTGGCGCAATCTCAGCCCATTTTGGTGGGGGCTGCGGTGAGCTTGCAACCGGCTTTAACGGAAATCGACCGGTTGTTCACCGCCCGCTATCCCGACATCAAGGTTGAGTACAACTTCGCCAATTCCGGCTTTCTCCAGCAACAGGTGGAGCAGGGGGCGCCTCTGGACGTGGTATTTTTCGCAGCCGCCTCTTTTATGGACGCCCTTGCCCAGCAAAACCTGCTGGTGGAGGGATCCCGGCGAGATCTTCTCAGCAACCGCATGGCTTTAATTGTGCCTGCCAATGCCAGAACCAAGGTTCAGGATTTTGCCGACTTGGTGGCGGAAGAGATCCGGGTTCTGTCCATTGGGGATCTGCAGGCCATGCCCGCCGGACGCTATGCCCAGGAAATTCTCACCGAGGCGGGGGTGTTTGAGACGCTGCGGCCCAAGATGGTGTTTGCCAGCACGGTGCGGGAAATTTTGACGGCGGTGGAGCAGGGCAATGCCGACGCTGGGATCCTGTTTACCTCGGATGCTCAGCTTTCAAATCGGGTGCGAGTAGTGGCTACGGCGGATCCCATTACGCCAATTATCTACCCGGTGGCATTGGTGCGCGATACTCCCGCCGGACGGTCTTACTTGGAGTTTTTAACCTCAGAAGAAGCAGCAGAGGTGTTTGTGAAGTACGGCTTTATCCGCCTGTGAGGGATCCCTCTGCAATGGCGCGGATGAGTTACTCCAAATGAGCGACTACGACCTATCCCCGCTTTGGATCTCCCTACGGATTGCCGGCTTGGCCACGGGCATCACCTTTGGGGTGGGGACGCTGGCGGCTTACGGGATGTTGCACTACCGAGGTCGCTGGCGCTCTCTCATCGAGGCCCTCTTGTTGGCGCCGCTGGTGTTGCCGCCCACCATGGTGGGCTTCCTGTTGCTGCTGCTGTTTGGCCGGCGAACCCTTCTGGGACAACTTTTGGCCTCGCTGAACCTATCGGTCATCTTCACCTGGTATGCCGGGGTGATCACGGCAGCGGTGGTGGCCCTGCCCCTGATGTACCGCACGGCCCTGGGAGCTTTCCAGCAGATCGACCCGACGCTGGTGGCGGCAGCCCGCACGCTGGGGGCAAGTAGGGCCAAGATTTTTACGCGGGTGCTGATCCCTTTGGCCTTACCAGGGATCCTGGCGGGGATTACCCTCAGTTTTGCCCGCGCTCTGGGGGAGTTCGGCGCCACCTTGATGCTGGCAGGCAATATCCCGGGCCGCACGCAAACCCTGTCCATGGCCATCTTCTTTGCCGTTCAGGCGGGGGACATGCGGGGGGCGGCCATCAGCTCGGCCTTGGTCTTGATGTTGTCCTTGGGGGTGATGACGGCAGTTAACCTTTGGTTTCAGCGACAGCCTCTGCAGCAGCTTCCCCCTCGCCCCCTGCGGGTTCTGGCCAGAAGGGATCTGGATTTCTCAACTCCGGCCCCCCGCCTCTGGGTGGACATTGACAAGAAGCTGCCCCAGTTTGAGCTGCAGGCGCAACTGAGCTGCGACGGGCGGCCATTAGGACTGCTGGGGGCCTCTGGATCCGGCAAAAGCCTACTTTTGCGCTGCATTGCCGGGATCGAAACCCCGGATGGTGGGCGCATTTTGCTCAACGAGCGGGCGTTGTTTGACGCCGAACAGGGGATCCGGCTGCCCCCCGCTCAGCGACGGGTAGGGGTGATCTTCCAGAACTACGCTCTGTTTCCCCATCTCACCGTCGCCCAGAACATCGCTTTTGGGATCCCTGCGGGCTTGAGCGAAGCGGAAAAACAAGAGCGGATCCAGGCCCAGCTGCGGTTGGTCAAGCTGAAAGGCTGGGAAAACCGCTACCCCACCGAGCTCTCTGGAGGACAGCAGCAGCGGGTGGCCT
>NZ_JANSHQ010000491.1:0-662 GCF_047461715.1 Synechococcus sp. R8-2
CTCCTGCGATTTCTAGCTGAGAAGTCACCTTGAAGAATCAACCGAAAACCCCGCCATTTCCAACAGATGGCCCCAATCCGGATCCCTGAGTTCAGCCACCGGCGTAGGCTGGTGCAGACCTCAGCAATTCGGTTTATGGTATGGACATTCCCCCTGCAATTCCTCTTCTCCAAGCTGCAAACCCATGACCGCAGATCTCACCAACCGCATTTTGGGCAACCGCTACCAGCTGATTCAAGAAATTGGTAGCGGTGGTATGGGATCCGTCTTCCGCGCCTTAGACTTACACAACAACGGCCAAGAGGTAGCTGTCAAGATCCTCTATGCCCCCATGCTGCTGAGCCGGGGCGACTTCCAGACAGACTTGCGCCGTCGCTTTGCCGAAGAGATCCGCGTTAGCACCCTTCTGGGGCAGCATCCTCGCATCGTCAAGGTTTTGGATCACGGCCAAGAGGGGGAGCAGGCCTACTTGGTGATGGAGTACCTCAAGGGGCAGGATCTGGGCAAGCTGATCCGAGAAAAAGGGGCTTTGCCGGTTCGACAAGCCGTTCGACTAGCCTTGCAGGCCTGTGAGGGGCTGCACTTTGCCCACACGTTTCAGGCCAAGGTAGAGGGTCGCGAGATTCGGGGTGTCATCCACCGCGACATCAAACCCAGCAACC
>NZ_JANSHQ010000492.1:0-868 GCF_047461715.1 Synechococcus sp. R8-2
TTCAGCGTAAATGTATCAGCAACAGGGATGCAGCCGGTTGATTTAACCACCCTGCGTGCTGTGCTCGCCGATCTAACCCAGGCTAAGACAGGTCGGGATCCAGTGTTGCCTGCCCGCGTGGAATGGATCCAACAGACCGATCTGTGGACGGTGGTCATTGGCTTGCGCACCCTCACTGCCCGCCCCTGCTTGCTGTTGTGCTGGCATCCTCAGGCGGCCCGTCTCCACCTCTGTCAGCCTCCTCCCAAAGAGCCGGATGGCTTTCAATTTAGCCAGTTCCTCCAACGGCACCTGAAGGGTTTGGCTCTGACGGAGCTGGCTCTGCTGGAGGATTGGGAACGGGTGATTGACTTGCGCTTTGCCCCTCGGCCCGGGGATCCCCCTTATCGCCATCTCTACCTGGAGGTGATGGGCAAGCACAGCAATGCCATTTTGGTGGACGAGGCGGGCATGATCTTGGCCAGTGGTCATGGGGTGAGCGAGCGCCAATCGCGAATCCGTCCGGTACAACCGGGCCTGCCCTACGAGGCTCCTCCGGCTCTAACCGACCCGATCCCGCAGCGATCCGAGCCCTTTTCCTGGTGGCAAGAGCGCGTCGCCCTGATCCCTGGCCCCATCGGCCAACGGCTGTTGCGCTGTTATCGCGGCCTCAGTCGGCATTTGGTGGAAGCGATGTGCCATCAGGCTGGGATCCCGCCGCAAACCTCCACCGATCACCTCTCTGCCCAGGATTGGCAGGCGCTGTTTGCCAGGTGGCAAGACTGGTTAACCCGTCTGGAAACAGGCCAGTTTGACCCAGCTCCCACTCCCCAGGGATACACCGTTCTCGGCTGGGCAAGCGGTGCCGTTCCCGTTAGCGGGACGGAGT
>NZ_JANSHQ010000493.1:0-1208 GCF_047461715.1 Synechococcus sp. R8-2
TCCGTCCCGCTAGCGCGAACGGGCAATGCTGTTCGCCTTTGGCAGCGCACGGCGTTGTAGACTGACAATCTCTACCAAGACCAAGGTGCTCCGCACTGCTGACATGATGGCCGATTCTCTACCCCCCATTTCCGAGCGCAAACAGGATCACCTGGACATTGTTCTGCAGCAGGATGTGGCTGCCAAAGGGATCCGCACCGGCTTTGAGCGGTTTTTCTTTGAGCACGTGGCGTTGCCGGAGCTGCTGTTGTCGGAGATCGACCTGAGCTGCGAGTTCTTGGGAAAACGCCTACAGGCACCCCTGCTCATCAGCAGCATGACGGGGGGAACAAAGGCTGCCCGTGAGTTGAACCGACAACTGGCCGCCGCCGCCCAACAGTTGGGCATTGCCATGGGGGTGGGATCCCAGCGGGCAGCTTTGGAACATCCAGAGCTGGCCCGGACTTACCAGGTGCGCCAAGTGGCCCCGAATATTCTGCTGCTGGCCAACCTGGGTGCCGTTCAGCTCAACTACGGCTATGGGTTGGAGCAGGCGCGACGGGCGGTGGAGATGATCGAGGCGGATGCGCTGATTCTGCACCTCAATCCTCTCCAGGAGGCGGTTCAGCCCCAAGGGGATCCCGACTGGCGTGGATTGTATGGCCGCATCGAACGGTTGGTGGCGCAGTTACCGGTGCCGGTGGTGGTGAAGGAAGTGGGCAATGGCCTCAGTGCCAAAGTAGCCCAGCAGCTGGCCGAATGCGGCGTGGCAGCCCTGGATGTGGCGGGGGCGGGCGGCACCAGTTGGAGCGAGGTGGAGGCCCATCGCCAAACAGATGCTCTCAAAAAACGCATTGCCCACAGCTTTAGGGATTGGGGGATCCCAACGGCTTTGTCCCTGCTGGAAATTCGTCGCCTGCTGCCGGACTTACCCCTGGTGGCCAGCGGCGGCATCCGCAATGGCATCGACGCGGCCAAAGCTATCCGTCTGGGAGCCGATGTGGTGGGTATGGCCGCCCCCGCTTTACACGCCGTCTCCCAAGGACAGATGCAGGCAGTGGTGGACACCTTTCGCGCCGTGATCGAGGAGCTGCGCATTGTTGCCTTTTGCACCGGATCGGCCAACTTGGCTCAGCTGCGACAAGCTACCCTGCGGCGGCAGGATACTTGGGATCCCTTGCCCTAAACTCCAAGCACTTGCCACAAACTGAGGGTCAATACCAGAGCCC
>NZ_JANSHQ010000494.1:0-1343 GCF_047461715.1 Synechococcus sp. R8-2
CAGGGCTACTAAAAGCCCGCTCTGTACTGCTTTAGCGGTCGGAGTCCGGTAGTTTACGAAGCAGCCGTTGACGTCCGCGGTGCGGAGCCCAATCCCTGGAGCTCCAGGATCTGCTGATAGGTGTTGCTGCGGAACCAACGCTCGATTTCTCTGGCCCGTAGCACCGGCAGCGGATGGGTGCGCCCCACCGTTTGCATCTGCTTCAGCTCCATCTGCCACAGATCCCCGTCCAGCTCGTCGTAAGTACGGGCCTGCTCCAAAAAGGCGTCCACGTTCAGCTTGGAGGCCAATTGCGGGGATCCCCCACACAATTTCATCAACACCGAGATCACCGTCTTGGCATCTTGGGCTACCAACAGCGCCGCCCGGTCACAGGTAAACTCGGCACACCGCAGCCAGTGCATCAGTTGATCCTGCAACGCCTGATAAAACAACCCCCCGAAGGGGAGCAAGCTGGTGGAGAGCATGAGAATGTTGGCCATCGTCAAGTAGACCCCGTGATTGCACTTCAAGTGGCCCAACTCATGAGCGATCACGGCCTGAATTTCCGGCGGCTCCAACAGATCCAGCAGAGAGCTGTGCAAGACAATGAAGGGCTTTTTCCCCTGCATGGCAAAGGTGTAAGCATTGGGCGTGGGGTTCTGCCGCACGTAGAGCTGGGGCACCTCCAGATCCAAGATGCGACAGGCCTGCACCAAAAGCTGATGAATTTCCGGCAACTGATGCTCGTTAATTTGGATGCTGGAAGCAATGTTGTCCAGATAAAATATCTGTCCTGCCGTTGAGCCAAGCCAATTTTGAATCAGCAGGCCCAGCCCCGGCACTTGCTGCAGAGAGCGGGTGGCTTGCAGATCCACGGGATGACGAAATTGGTCGGCCCGCAGGCCCAACAGAATGCGAGGTTCTCGTTGAATGGACGACATAGACAATAGACAACAGAGGGAGAAAGGACTTCGGTTACAACTCGTAGGGCACAAACTGGCGGTGGCGATTCAACAAAAATAGCCGCTCCGGCGGCGGATCCGGCAGGGTCGGGTAGTTTACTAAAATCAAACGGGTTTTCTCCAGAGGGGATCTCCCAATAGACCACATGATCTTGAATGCGAGTGCCATCGGTAACAAAGCGCCCAGTATCGGCGGCAGCACGCTCAGCGCGGCGATAGAGTCGCCCTTGCCAGGTCAAGTGCGGGGGCAGCCCCAATCCCAAAAACAGTTGCTGCTGACTTGATTCCTGGTTGAACACCGCCTGCGGGCAATCTGCCCAGATCCTTGCCAGATCTGCCGGTTGGGGAGCAGCATGAGCCTCTGCATCGGCTGGAGTTACCTGATACATTCACGCTGAA
>NZ_JANSHQ010000495.1:0-706 GCF_047461715.1 Synechococcus sp. R8-2
GCCGCCTGAGCAATGGAGGTCACCCCGCCGGAAGACTGCATGATCAAGGGCTGGGGGATCCCTCGCTCCCGACATCCTTGGGCCAAGCGGTGCAGGTAGCCCGCCAATGCCGGGCTGAGGTAGGCATCGATGGCGGTGGTGCTGAAGCGCTCGTATTCTCGGAACTCCGGCGCCACCTCGCAAGACAGGGAAAGATGTAGCTCCGGGAAAGCCTGTCGCAAGGCCATTCCCAGCCGCTGTTCGTGCTCCGGGTAGAGAAAAGAAAACAAAAACCCCACCCCAATAGCGCGGATCCCATCCCGCTGCACCCGTTCCCCCACCTCCTGCACCACCCGCCGGATTTCGGCATCGGTGAGCGGCTCCAACACTCCGCCCGCGCTGCAGCGCTCCTTCACCTCCAGGCAGTGGTGGCGGGGCACCACTGGCTCCGGCTTGGGCTGCGTCAGGTCATACAGAGAGGGGCGGTTTTGACGGGCAATGGACAGCACATCCCGGAAGCCCGCCGTGGTCAAAAACAGGGTGGGGGATCCCTTGCGCTCCAGCAGCGCGTTGGTGGCTACCGTCATGCCATGACAGAAGAGGTCAACCCAGAGCACCCCCAGCTTGTCCAGCGCCGCAAAGACCCCCTCCTCAGGGCTGGGGGTAGACAGCACCTTCGCCGTCTGCATCTGGCCATCCTGCAAGAGCACCAGATCAGTAAAGGTGC
>NZ_JANSHQ010000496.1:0-3421 GCF_047461715.1 Synechococcus sp. R8-2
CCCCTCTCCCTCTGGGAGAAGGGTTTAGGGGTGAGGGTTGACGGCTTTCAAGATTGAAAAAGGCGGGAATAGAGCTGTTGGTGGACTTGACAATCGCGTTCTTGTAGGAAGGTGAAGCTGCCCAAAGCCGGCCAGCTGGGGGAGAGGTTTGGCCTTTCGGCCCGCTTCACAACCGGCAGGATCTCTTGGTGTACCACTGCCTCGATGGGCTCGTACAACTGAGCCAATAGGCTTTGCCCCTCGGTATGCCCCAAAGGTACCAGACGCACCGCTGCCGAGACCAGCCCAGTGAGGGAGGAGAACAAGAAGGCACGCAGGGTATCTTCCAACCCAATGCCCGCCTGAGCGCAGATCCAGCCAAACACCACGGAATGATGCAGTGGATCCCCCTCTGCCTTGGGGACAGAGATTCCCCAGGTGCGTTCTGCCAGTTGAGCTAGGCGTTTCCCCAAATCTAGGCTGGCTTGGCGCGGCTCTGCCGCCCAACGGGTTGCTTGCAGCTGTTGCTGCAGCTTCTCCACTCCCGACTCGGATCCCAATCGGGATAGACGATGGGCCAAGGCACAGGCTCTGCCCTCGGTGGGGGCTAAGCCCATGTGCAAAACCCCCAACAGGTACTGCTGCACCCCAGCCCGATCGCGAAGTTGACCCGCTTGAACGGCAGCTTCCAAGCCCCAGGAGTGGGAATAAGCCCCAATCGGCAGGGCAGAATCGGTGAGCTGTAGCAACAGATAGAAAGCGCCGCTGGATCCTGGAGAAGTAAGTTGGGAGGAGAGCTCACCACGCATCTTCACCAAGCCTTAGCGGGGGCGGATCAGGCCATAGCCGCCATGGTTGCGGACGTAGATAACGTTGATCTCGCCATTTTCGATATTGCGGAAAACGTAGAAGTCGTGATCCACCAGCTCCAACTGGTGCAACGCTTCCTGAACCGTCATGGGTGGCATGGCGAAGTATTTGGTGCGCACCACCTCTGCGGGTAACTCCGCTTGCCGTTCCGTATTTAGCGGATCGGTGACGGGCTGCTGGGCCACTGCCACGGAGGTTTTGGGGGTGTGGCGGACGCGGTGAATGCCGTTCCGTTCTTTGTATTTGCGCAACTTGCGGGCCAGCTTGTCGGCCACACGGTCGATGCTGGCATAGAGGTTTTCGCTGCTTTCTTCCGCCCGGATCACGGTGCCATTGGCGTAGACGGTCACTTCGGCAGATTGGCTGGCACTGATACGGGGGTTGCGGGCTACCGATAGATTGACATCAACCTCACTGGTGATCTGGGCAAAATGACTGACAGCACGCTCAATTTTTTCTTGAACGTAGCTGCGGATGGCGTCGGTAATCTCGACGTTTTTCCCTTGGATCACAAGCTTAGTCATGAGGACTCTCCCAGTCATGTCGGTTTATACCTGAGATAGCGCCTCATCCCCACCCGGGATCCCTCTAACTCTGGAAAGCGATCCCAGCTCACAGGCGACGTCAGCCCTTTAATTGGCAAAAATGGAGCCCTGTCATCAAGGGTGAGCAGATCGGCTTTGGGAGTGGCACTAACCTCTTGGGTTAAGTCTAGGTTAACATCTCGCTCAAGGATCTCTGCCAGAGGTTAAGAATAAATTTAGGCTCTCTTAATGTTTCAGAGATGTTGAATTCCAGATTTTCCCGAATCGCAGGAGCTCTGTAGAGAAGCGGGATCCCCGCCCTGCAAGACATGCACTTCTATTGACTGTGTTGAGTGTCTTTGGGAAAGGTTTTTTAGAGTTTAAGTTGCAAGTTCCTCAGTCAAAAGCCAAATCTATCATCAAACCCATAGACAGATCTAGCCTGCTAAAAATCTTCCTGAGCTGGATTTTGAGTTGGTTAAACAATGTCTCTAACTCTGACCTGTTTTTGAGAGACTGAAGGTGGGCCGTATTGCCCATAAGCTCGGCAATCCAGATGCTTCAGCTTTCCTCCAGGGTATGTTGGTATTATCCTACAGCCTAGCAGCATCTTGATTGGATAGCCATTGACAGCAAAAATGAAGGGATATTGATATAAATTAAGCTTTTTATCGATTTTTTATCAATATGAGGCTTTCGACTTGAGAGATGGTGTTGTTGTCGGTATTAGCTTTGACAAGCCTGTTGTTCACTGTTCCATGCTGTAAGGTTTCTATCGGAGAGCTACATAAGTACATAAGAACTTGGAACTCGGTTCTGCCGCTGCAGTCACCTTGAGGAGCGGTGGGGAGAAGGCCAACTCTTTCCGGGGTGGCTGAAATGCTACCCTCGAAACCAGCTTGGTGTGCAAAAGGTGGGGCAGACTGGGTGGGCGGAGGGATCCCGTTGAAGGCGGCAGAGCTTTTAGACAGAGCAGAAGAGGCTCTACAGGAGCAGTTTCAGGCGGTGGAGAAGACCCTCAGAGAGAACCTGGCGCGGGTGCTGCGGGCCTTTCGCGACCAGCGGGTGGGATCCCATCACTTTGCCGGGGTGTCGGGGTATGGCCACGACGACCAGGGGCGGCAGGTTTTGGATCGGGTGTTTGCCCAGATTATGGGCTGTGAGGCAGCAGTGGTGCGGCTGCAGATGGTGTCTGGTACCCATGCCATCGCCTGTGCTTTGTTTGGGGTGCTGCGTCCGGGGGATGAGCTGCTGGCGATTACCGGCCCCCCCTACGACACCCTTGAGGAGGTTATCGGCCTGCGGGGCTCCGGGCGGGGATCCCTGCGGGAGTTTGGCATCGGTTACCGCCAGTTGGATTTGCGGGAGGGAACTGTTGATTGGCAGGCCCTGAAAACCGCCCTCAGACCGCAAACCCGCTTGGTTCACATTCAGCGCTCCTGCGGCTACGATTGGCGGCCCAGCTTTTCCATTGCCCAGATTGCCGAGATGATCCAAATGGTCAAAGCGCAAAACCCCGAAGTTGTGGTTTTTGTGGACAATTGCTACGGCGAATTTGTGGAAACCCAGGAGCCAACCCATGTGGGCGCAGATCTGATTGCCGGATCCCTGATCAAAAATCCGGGGGGCACCCTCGTTCCCGCAGGGGGCTATGTGGCCGGGCGGGCAGAGCTGGTGGAGCAAGCCGCTTGTCGGTTAACGGCTCCGGGCATTGGTTCGGAGGGGGGGGCAACTCTAGATCTCAACCGCCTTCTGTTTCAAGGTCTGTTCTTGGCCCCGCAGATGGTGGCCGAAGCGGTGAAGATCGCCCATCTGGCGGCGCAGGTGTTTTCTGATTTGGGCTACCCGGTCTCGCCTCTGCCTCAAACTCCCCGCACCGATATCATCCAGGCCATTCAATTGGGATCCCCGCAAAAGCTGCAGGCCTTTTGCCACGCCATTCAAAACAGTTCTCCTGTGGATTCCTACCTCACCCCAGTTCCGGAGGTGATGCCCGGTTATGCAGACCCGGTGGTGATGGCAGCAGGCACCTTTGTTGCCGGGAGCAG
>NZ_JANSHQ010000497.1:0-8620 GCF_047461715.1 Synechococcus sp. R8-2
TACCAACTGAGCTACATCAGCAGGGCTTTGAAGTGAGGACTGGATAGGAGAATCCGCAGACCCACCGGTGGGCCTATCGATTCTAACTCATCCTTGCCTTGCTCGGGATCCCCAGCGCCACAGCCCCAAAGATAGCCCCAACGTCAGCCACGCCAGCCAATCCCCCGCGCGATTGTAGAAAGTTGTCTCAGAACGCCGCTTCACTTCTCCCGTAATCACCCCCCGCTGAAAGATGGGGCCAACCTGCTGGAGCCGACCTGAGGGATCCACCACCAGATTGCCGCCGGTGTTGTTGACAAACACCACGCTACGCCGATTTTCCACAGCCCGAAAAACCGAGAGCTGGCCATGCAACATCGGCCAGTGGCTATTACCAAACCAGCTATCATCCGAAATCACGATCAAAGACTCGGCGCCGCGACGGGTTAAAGTTCGGCTGGGCGCAGGCAAGACGCTCTCCAAGCAGATCATCACCCCCAAAGGCCCGAAAAGCTCCCCTCCGTCCAGAGGCCGATAGCCATCGGGTGAAGGCACGTAGCGCCCCGACTCGAAATAGGGAAAGATCCACTGCTTGCCAAACCCATCCAGCAAGTTGCCCCGGGCGTCAAACAACAGGGCCGTGTTAAAAAATCGCTGCTCTGGCTCCGGCAAATGGGCTGTGCGGGGATCCGGCTCTGTTGCCCCCGTAATCAAAGCGCCTTCCGGCGGCAGAATCGCTTGCATTGGCTCGATCACGTAGGGTTCCAGGCCGGTATTCAGCAGCCGTGCCCGCAGCGCCCCCTCCGGCCAAATCACCAACTGTGCCCCAGCAGCCACCCCCTGGGCAGAAAGCTGATGCAGCTCCCGGTAGCGCTCCAGGCGGTAGTTCCAACTGCGATCGGCTTCCAGCCAAGCCACCTGCTGCACTGCCCCCACCCGAAAGCCGGGATCCCTGTTTTCGACGGCCAAGGCATCGAAGTAAGCCAGGCGCACGCTTCCATAGGCCAAGACCAGCCCCGTCAACCCCAGGCCGCAGGCAAGCGTACTCCAGAAATCTCTGTTCTTGAGCATCTCACCCAAAGCGTTTCTCAGGGATCCCCTAGCCGTCTGCCACCGGCTGGAAATCTGCCTGGCCATCTGCCAAAGAACCCCATTGACGAACACGGCATAGAAGGTAACCCCCCAGATCCCCGTAACATCGGCCACCTGGATCCCGAGGGGCCAGTCGAACAACAGGGATCCCCAGTGGAAAGGGATA
This sequence comes from Synechococcus sp. R8-2, assembly GCF_047461715.1. Taxonomy (NCBI): domain Bacteria; kingdom Bacillati; phylum Cyanobacteriota; class Cyanophyceae; order Synechococcales; family Synechococcaceae; genus Synechococcus; species Synechococcus sp. R8-2. Next base: position 1,238 of record NZ_JANSHQ010000497.1, read on the forward strand.
GGCCACCAGAGCAAGCCCAACAGCCCATCCAAGCCTGTCCAGACCGTGGCCAAGCCCAGCGGACGTGCCCAAGTCGGCAGGGGGCGGCTCAGCTCCAAACTGAGGAGCGTAGCAGTGGTGAAAAAGAGGGGGATCAGGGGAGCCACCACCACGCCCCCCAGGATCTCCCAGGCGCTCAACACCTTAACCGAGAAGGGATCCACCCAGAAGGCATACAGGCAAACCCAAAACCAGAGGCCATAGGCCAAACGCCACCGCGCCCACCCTTGCCGTTGCTCGCACAGGCCAAACAGCAGGGCTAAGCCCAGCAGCGCTCCCGGAAACCAGTGCAGCCAGCGGTTGGGGGATCCCAGACAAAGCAGCGCAATGGCCAAACCCATCAGCCAGCGGGATCCCTCGCCTGGATTTCTCTTTTGGGGCAGATCCTGCTGTTGAGTTGAAGATTTCAGTTCCAGCTTCATCACCTCAATAAAATTCAGCCTATTCGGGAAACCCCACGGGGATTGAACACGCCCCTGCCGACGGATCCTCTCCAGAGTAGCGCCCTTGCAGCAGCCGCAACTATCTCCTGGAGCACAGGGCTCCTACTGCCCGAATCTGAAGCTGTGTTAACATTTTGCATAACTTCAGGGGGCTGGTGCCTCCCGGCTTGGGTTAGGGATCCCGTCAGCGGTGCGCGGCACTATGGGCAAGGTTTTGGTTTTGAATGCCTCCTACGAGCCGCTCAACATCACCAGTTGGCGCAGAGCGGTCGTTCTATTGCTTAAGGGCAAGGCCGAGCAAATCGAGCACAATGGCCGAGTGGTGTACGGCAACATTCCCTTGCCCACCGTCATTCGTCTGCGCCACTATGTCCACGTTCCCCACAAGGAGATCCCGCTTACGCGCCGCAACGTCCTCTACCGGGATGGGCATCGTTGTCAGTACTGCGGCTGCTTCGGCGAAGATCTCACCCTGGATCACGTGATCCCTCGCTCCCGTGGCGGCGGAGATACTTGGGAAAATGTGGTCAGTGCCTGTGTGCGCTGCAACGTGAAAAAAGGGAACCGCACCCCCCGCGAAGCCGGTATGCCCCTGCTGCGCCAACCCCGCCGTCCCCACAGCACTCTTTATTTTGAAATCTCCAAAGCCGTCGGCAGTGGTTCCCATCGAGAATGGTCTAAGTACACCATCGGCCTAGAAGGGGATCCCCAGGAGGAATTGTTGGACAGCCCAAGCTAGACGGGCCGCCTAGGGATGGACTTCCGATACAGGGGCAGCTTTGGAAATGGGGGGAGAAGTGGTGGCCGGGATCCCGGTCTCGATCCACCGGTGAATCAGGGCATTGACCTCTTCGGGGCGCTCATCGTGGGGGCAGTGGCCAGCCTCCAGGAAGTATTCCACTGCTTGAGGGTAGTGGGCCCGGTACAGCTTAGAGCGTTCCCGAGCCCGCATCCAGGGATCCCGTTCTCCCCAGATCAACAACAGCGGGCGCACCAAGCTGCACAGCAGCTCATCTACATAGCGTCCCTTCTGCCCACCTCGCATCAAGGCCACAAACACATCGGCAGCCCCCGGATCCTGGGTGGGGCGATGGATGGCCTCGACCAGCTGATCGGTCACGGCTGCCGGGTCGTAGTAAACCTGCTTCAGCTTGGCTCGGATCACGTGCGGCTGCCGCAAATACTGAAACAGCAGGTAAGACACCAGGCGCTGGCGCAGGCCCCAGCCCACCAATCCGCCTATCCATTGCCGCCATCCAGTCGGGGATCCCTTGAGGGTGGAAAACCCACCTGCCCCATTCAAAAGCACCACGCCCCGCACCCACTCCGGCCACTCCGCCGCAAAACTGAGCACCACATAGCCGCCCAGGGAGTTGCCGATCCCCACCACAGGCCGACGGATTACCTGTTGGCAAAAGTCCCGCAGCTGATCCCGCCAGATTTCGGCGCGGTAGTCCCAGTTGGGCTTGGCGGAGCGACCGAAACCCAGCAAATCGATAGCGTACACCTGGTAGTGTTGAGCCAATTCGGGAATGTTCTTGCGCCAGTGGTCGGTGGAGGCTCCAAAGCCGTGCACCAGAAGCAGAGGCTGCCCCTGCTCACCCTGTTTGACGTAATGAACTGACTGCCCCCGCCAGATCCACTGCGCCGAAATGGGAGTGGCCGATGCCGATGTCGAAGCCATAGGAGTTGCTTGTAAGCCTTTCTTAATTCTAGGTTCTTTGCAGCTACTCCGGGGGGAAGCCCACCCTCTACGGGCAACGTAAGAGCAGTGGGCCTGTTAGACATAACCTCTGCTTTTTAGGCTTTGTATCACCAGGTCAATACATTCGGAGATGCTTTGCTCGGCGGTTTTGCACACCACCTCCGGGTGTTCCGGCGGCTCGTAGGGATCGTCGATGCCGGTAAAGTTCTGGATTAAGCCTGCCCGCGCCTTTCGATAGAGGCCCTTCACATCCCGGCGTTCGCACACCTCCAGGGGGGCATCCACAAAGACTTCGATAAAGCTGCCAATATACTGCCGTACCTCCTGCCGTGCTGCCCGATAGGGGGAAATGGCCGACACCAGCACAATCACCCCGTGCCGAGTCAGCATCTCCGCCACAAAGCCGATGCGGCGAATGTTCTCCTCCCGATCCGCTTTGCTGAAGCCCAGACCCTTGGTGAGATGTTGCCGCACCACATCTCCGTCGAGCACCTCCACCGGCAGCCCCCAAGCGCGCAACTGCTGGGCCACGCCGCAGCTCAGGGTGGTTTTGCCCGCCCCGCTCAATCCCGTAAACCAGACCGTTACCCCCCGCCGCGACATCTGTCTGTTTGCTTCTGTCTGTTTGCTGTGGATCCCTGAATCTTTGGCCCTGCCAGAATATCATCTCCAAAAGCAGGGTGGTACACTCGAAACACGGCTTGCGCCAGCCCCAAAGCGCTCCGCGCCGCCAACACGACAGCAATCTTTTACCGGCCATGTCTCCTCTAACTTCGCCTCTTGCCAGTGCCCCCTCGGGATCCCCGACAACTGCCGAGCTGTTTGCCGAGCATGTGATGGCCACCTATGGGCGCTATCCCCTGACCTTGGTGCGCGGGCAGGGGTGTCGGGTTTGGGATGAGCAGGGGCGGGAGTACCTGGACTTTGTGGCCGGCATTGCCACCTGTACCCTGGGGCATGCCCACCCGCTGTGGATTCAGGCGCTCACCGAGCAGGCACAACAGTTGCACCATGTTTCCAACCTTTACTACAACCAGCCGCAGGCACAACTGGCTCAATGGCTGACCCAGCACTCCTGTGCCGACAAGGTGTTTTTCTGCAACTCAGGGGCGGAAGCCAATGAGGGAGCCATTAAGCTGGCTCGCAAGTATGCCCACACGGTGCGCGGGATCCAAGATCCGATGATCCTCACCGCCCATGCCAGCTTCCATGGCCGCACCCTGGCCACCATTACCGCCACCGGCCAGCCCAAATACCAAAAAGACTTTGCCCCTCTGGTGCCCGGCTTTGATTACGTTCCCTACAACGACATCGAGGGCACAGCAGCGGTGTTGGAGCGCTGGGGCGAGCGGGTGTGTGCCGTGCTGTTGGAGCCGTTGCAGGGGGAAGGGGGGGTTGTGCCGGGGGATCCCGCCTATTTTCAATGGTTGCGCCGGATCTGCAGCGAGCGGGGCATTCTGCTGATTTTGGATGAGGTGCAGGTGGGCATGGGCCGTACTGGCATGCTGTGGGGCCACTGTAACCTGGGGGTGGAGCCGGATGTGTTCACCTTGGCCAAGGGCCTGGCCGGTGGGATCCCCATCGGGGCCTTGTTGGCGAAAGACTTTTGCGCCGTGTTTCAGCCGGGGGATCACGCCAGCACCTTTGGGGGCAACCCCTTGGCTTGTGCGGTGGGCCTGGCGGTTTGCCGCACGCTAATGTCGGAGAGTTTGGTTTGGAATGCCCAGCAGACAGGGGTGTATCTGCGTCAGGGGCTGTCCCGCTTGGCGGAGCAGTTTCCGCAGCTCGTTGAGCAAGTGCGGGGCTGGGGCCTGATTCAGGGCTTGGTGGTGCGCATCCCGGCGGCTGAAGTGGTCAAGGCAGCCATGGACTGCGGGCTGTTATTGGTGCCGGCAGGATCCCAGGTGGTGCGCTTGGTGCCCCCCTTGATCGTCACCCCGGCAGAAATTGACGCGGCTCTAGCGATGTTGGCATCGGCTTTGCAAAGGTTGGCCGCCTCCCTTGGCCATTCCGGGGCAGCCTAGCCTCGCCAGACTTGCCGCAGAAATGCCTGCAACTGCTGTCGGGCAGAGGGCTCGCGGGGAGCGGGATCCCTTGCCTGCTCCAAAAGGGGCAACACCTCCTCCGCATAGGCCGGAACAAAGCCGGCAGCAGGCCAGAGCAAATCCGAGGTGGCCCGCAGGTTCAAGACTTGGGATCCCTGCCTGAGCAGGAGAGGTCGCACCCAGAGCAGCGGCGGGGTGTCAGAGCCTGCCTCAAGACTGTGGCGAGAAACCTGAATCAGCTCCACATAGAGGGTGGCCTGCGACCCTGGCAGGGCGAGAATGGGACGGGGTGAGGGGGGAGCGCTGCCCACTTCCGCCGAGGCGGGCAAAGGGCGCCCCAGCAGACGCAGGCCCTCAACAGAGTCACACTGGGCGGGCAAACAAGGCAACAGGGTCATGCAATCGTTGACCGGAAACTGTACAGACTGTACTTATCCTAATCGATGGCTTTCTTACGTTTCTTTGGCAGGCGGGTTGGCCGGGGATCCCGTCTTTGCGGGCATTTCGTGAACCCGATTTTGTGGCATGGTGCTAGGTAGCTTTCTGATCAAACTTGAACGGATCCCGCCATGATGCACACTTTTGTCCCGCCCCACCGCTTTTTCCCCTACCTGACCTGGACGGAGATCCAGGCCATGCCCGACAAAGAGAACGTGGTGATCATCCAGCCGGTTGCCTCGATTGAGCAACACGGGCCCCACCTGCCCCTGGTGGTGGATGCCTGCATCGGCACGGCGGTCATCGGGCGCGCCATGGAGAAGCTGGAGCCTGAGATCCCGGCCTATGTTTTGCCCACCCAATGCTACGGCAAAGCCAACGAGCACTGGCATTTCCCCGGCACCATTACCCTCTCGGCCCAAACCCTGATGGCGGTGCTGACAGAAGTGGCAGAGAGCATCTACCGAGCTGGGTTTCGCAAGCTGGTGTTCCTCAATTCCCACGGTGGCCAGCCACAGGTCCTGGAGATTGTTGCCCGCGATCTGCACCAGAAGTATGAAGATTTCATGCTGTTTCCGGTGTCGGTCTGGCGCGTTCCCCACGAAGGACGAGAGCTGTTTACCGAGAAAGAACGGGAATTGGGCATTCACGCCGGCGATGGGGAGACCAGTATGCTGATGCACCTTTTGCCGGACACGGTGCGAACCGACCGATTGGTCTGCGAATATCCCCACGATCTGCCGGAAAACAGCCTGCTCAGCATGGAAGGGCGGATCCCTTTCGCTTGGGCAACTCGCGATCTCACCCAGAGCGGAGTTTTGGGCGATGCCACCGCCGCCACGCCGGAGAAAGGCAAAGTTTTGGTGGAGTCCATGTCTGACGGCTGGGTGCGGCTGATCCGAGATCTGCACCGGTTCCAGCAGCCCAAGGCTTGGCGCAAAGCCCCGCTGCTGGTCTAGGGATCCAGGCAAAAGACCTACGGCCTGCTTTGTGAAAGGCTTTCGCCAGAACTGGCCGACCAAGATACGACCTGCTGACGCGATCAGGGCAGCTTTTTGCTGGGCTGCTGCAAACTCTATCTGCCCAATGGGAAAGGGTGATACCTTGGCCCCAGAACACACCCGTTCTGGTGGAAATGGGGTGGATTTGGGCAAAGTTCACCTGGCCACTGCCCATGAGGGTATGGATATCTTCATCGCTAACGGTCAGGAGCTGCAGTCGAAGCGGCAGTACCCGGAAAGCCGAAGGGGAAGCTGGCCCAGTTGCTGCGTTGCAGGCAAAAGGGTTCGCGGCGGTATCGCCGACTGGTTCGTCATCTTTCCTGTCGGGCCCAAGCTGTTCGCCTCTGGCGGCGGGGAGCGCCTGAAAGAATCCTCGCCCTCTGGGTCAAGACTCAATTAACCAACGGCTCCAGCCCCCGCAAACACGCTGCCAATGCGGCGCATTGCCTCTTCCACGTTGGCGCGGCTGTTGAAAGCGGACAGGCGCAGATAGCCCTCTCCGGCGCTGCCGAAGCCAGAGCCAGGGGTACCCACCACATGGCAGGTGTGCAGCAGCTTGTCAAAAAACTCCCAACTGCTCAGCCCAGCGGGTGTTTTCACCCAGACGTAGGGGGCATTCACGCCGCCATAGACTTGGATCCCCACTTCGGCCAACTGCTGGCGAATGATGCGGGCATTTTCCAGGTAAAACTGCACCAGACCTTGCACCTGCGCTTGCCCCGCTTCGGAATAGACCGCCTCCGCCCCCCGCTGCACAATGTAGGACACCCCGTTGAACTTGGTGGATTGACGGCGATACCACAAGCTCCACAGATCCACCCAGGATCCATCGGCAGCTTGCCCCCGCAAAGACTTGGGCACCACCGTAAAGGCACAGCGGGTGCCGGTAAACCCAGCGGTTTTGGAAAAGGAGCGGAACTCGATGGCACATTCCCGCGCCCCTGGAATCTCGTAAATGGAGTGGGGGATCCCGGGCTCGGTGATGTAAGCTTCGTAGGCGGCGTCGAACAGGATCAAGGAGTTGTGGGCACGGGCATAGTCCACCCAGTTTTGCAGATGCTCCCGTGTGGCCACTGCGCCTGTGGGGTTATTGGGGAAGCAGAGGTAGATCACATCCACCTTTTGGCTGGGCAGGCTGGCGGTGAAGTGATTTTCGGCAGTGATGGGCAGATAGACCAGGCCCTCGTATTCGCCGCGTTCGTTGGCCGGCCCCGTATGGCCCGCCATCACGTTGGTGTCCACATAAACCGGATAGACAGGATCCGTGATGGCGATGGTGTTGTCGTGGCCGAGGATATCCAGGATGTTGCCGCAATCGCACTTGGAGCCATCGGAGACGAAGATCTCGGAAGCGTCGATATCGCAGTTGCGGGCCTGGAAGTCGTGCCGGGCAATGGCCTGGCGCAGCCACTCGTAGCCCTGCTCTGGCCCATAGCCGCGAAAGGTGGCCCGTTCCCCCATTTCCTCCACCGCCCGGATCATGGCCGTTCGACAGGCTTCCGGCAGCGGCTCGGTGACATCGCCAATGCCCATTTTGATAATTTGAGCTTCGGGATGGGCGGTGGCAAAAGCCTGCACCCGCCGGGCGATCTCGGGAAAGAGATAGCCGGTCTTGAGCTTGAGGAAGTGGTCGTTGATCCTGGCCATGGAGGTTTGCCGAAGAGGAGGTCATCGGCTTTTCAGTGTAGCTGTTCGCGCTAGCGGGACGGAGT
>NZ_JANSHQ010000498.1:0-1192 GCF_047461715.1 Synechococcus sp. R8-2
TTCAGCGTAAATGTATCAGAAACTTATGCAGGCTTTTGTTGCAGGGGCTACAGGAGAAACCGGACGCCGCATTGTCAAAGAGTTGGTGGGCCGCGACATCCCGGTACGGGCGCTGGTGCGCAGCCGCGAGCTGGCCGCACGGGTTCTGCCCCGCGAAGCGGAAGTGGTGGTGGGGGATGTGCTGGATCCGGCCACGCTGGAGACAGGCATGGAAGGATGCACGGTAGTGCTCTGTGCCACCGGGGCCAGGCCCAGTTGGGATCCCTTTCAGCCCTACCGAGTCGACTATGAAGGCACCAAGAACCTGGTCGATGTGGCCAAAGCCAAAGGGATCCAACACTTTGTTTTAATCTCTTCCCTGTGTGTTTCCCAGCTGTTCCATCCCCTCAACTTGTTTTGGCTGATCCTGGTGTGGAAAAAACGCGCAGAAGAATACTTGCAAAAGAGCGGCCTCACCTACACCATCGTTCGACCGGGGGGCCTGAAAAATCAGGATAATAACGACGGTATTGTCCTATCCAAGGCGGATACCCTCTTTGACGGCAGCATCCCCCGCACGAAGGTAGCCCAAGTGGCCGTCGAAAGTTTATTCCAGCCCGCTGCCCAAAATCGCATCCTTGAGATCATCGCCAAGCCGGGTGTGCCCAACCGCGACTGGAGCGCCCTCTTTGCTATGGCAAGGTAGGTACCGAGCTGCATGCATGCTGCATACATTATGACTATGAGCGAGTATGAACGCGGCTCCCAGTTCCTCAGCAGGCTCGAACTTGGTGGGCGCATGGCACTCCTGGAAAGTCGATCCTGCATTGGTCGATAGTCTGCCGCAAAATGTCGGTGCCAAGCTAAACTTCTCGTTTTGCCCTTAACTTCCCTCTGTCTGGGAACCAGAAGACTTGGCCAACTGCTGCAAACGATTTAAGATCTGCGCCTCAGCGTTGGCATCGTGGAGTCGCAACGTTAGGCGGGGCACCCGCAGTGAAGCCGTAATCCGGCCTGAGGGCAGATCCAGCCACACCAGTTGCCCTTGAAAACAGCGACAAGCGGCTCCCCATTCCTGGGCCAGAGCCTCTACCTCTGACCAGACAAGGCAACGTGGCAGCAGCAGGTCGGTGGCCCACCCAGCCCCACACTCCCGCCGCCTGAGGACACGCACCTGCATGGATCCCTACACCCGCAAGGACTCCGTCCCGCT
>NZ_JANSHQ010000499.1:0-615 GCF_047461715.1 Synechococcus sp. R8-2
GCGAAAGAAGTAGTTTTCCTCGTCTTTCCACTCCACCTTCTTGGTGGGGTGCAGGGGGCAAAATCCTCCCTCCAGCAGCTCGGCCTCGTCTTTGAACTCTTCGCAGGCCACACAGTACCAACCCTGCTGCCGGCCAATGAAAATATCTCCCTGATCCCAGACCCGCTGAAAAAACTCCCGCACAATGGCCTTGTGGCGAGGGTTGGTGGTGCGGATAAAGCGGTCGTAGCGGATGTCTAGCAACTGCCAAAGCTGGGCAAACTGAGCCGCAATCTCGTCACAGTGCTGCTGAGGGGGAATGCCGCGCTCTTCGGCGGTGCGCTGGATCTTCTGGCCGTGCTCGTCGGTTCCCGTCACCATCAGCACATCCTTGCCCCGCAGGCGATGGTAACGGGCGATGGCATCCGCCACTAGGGTGGTGTAGGCGCTGCCAATATGGGGGGCAGCGTTGACGTAGTAGATGGGGGTGGTGATGACAAAGGTGGAATCCGGCATGAGCATCCGCAAGGCTTTCTCCCATGATAGAGGTTGCCGGAAAGTCCAAAAGGCCAAGCCAGAGCGTGGGTGTGGAGAGGTCATTCGATGAAACTTCAGGTCAACCTTCTGGGGTGGAGC
>NZ_JANSHQ010000500.1:0-7446 GCF_047461715.1 Synechococcus sp. R8-2
TCCGCACCGCTGACGCGAATGCCAGCCGCAGCCTTGAGGAAGATGAGGACGAGGAGGAGGAAGAGGACTTTTGAGGGTTGAGAGCGCTCCCCACCCCTGACGCGAACGTGACGGGGATCCCCTTCAACCCACGAAGGAGGGTGGGGCTTCCCTCTCCTTTGGGTTCAGCAAGCCAGGAGGAAAACGGCGATGGCCAAAACAGAGCAACGCTTTGACTATGTCAAAATCGGCTTGGCTTCTCCAGAACGGATTATGGAGTGGGGCCAGCGCACCCTGCCGAATGGTCAAGTGGTGGGGGAAGTCACCAAGCCCGAGACCATCAATTACCGCACCCTCAAGCCGGAGATGGATGGTCTCTTTTGCGAGCGCATCTTTGGGCCGGCCAAAGACTGGGAATGCCACTGCGGCAAGTACAAGCGGGTACGGCATCGGGGGATCGTCTGCGAGCGCTGTGGGGTGGAGGTAACCGAGTCGCGGGTGCGCCGCCACCGCATGGGCTACATCAAGTTGGCCGCTCCGGTCACCCACGTTTGGTATTTGAAAGGGATCCCCAGCCACATCGCCACCCTGTTGGACATGCCGCTGCGGGATGTGGAGCAAGTGGTGTACTTCAACGCCTACGTAGTGGTGGATCCGGGCAATGCCCAGAATCTCTCCTACAAACAACTGCTGACGGAGGATCAATTCCTCGAGATCGAAGATCAGATGTACGAGGAGGGATCCGAACTGCAACTGCCGGAGAACTGGGCCATGATTGGGGCAGAGGCCATCGAGCGCCTGCTCAAGGATATCGACCTGGAAAAAGAGGCGGAGCAACTGCGGGAGGAGATCACCAGTGCTCGCGGCCAAAAGCGGGCGCGCCTGATCAAGCGGCTGCGGGTAATCGACAACTTCATCGCCACCGGATCCCGTCCGGAGTGGATGGTGTTGCGGGTGCTGCCGGTGATCCCGCCGGATCTGCGCCCCATGGTGCAGTTGGATGGGGGCCGCTTTGCCACCAGCGACCTCAACGATCTCTACCGTCGTGTGATCAACCGCAACAACCGTCTGGCCCGGCTGCAGGAGATCATGGCGCCGGAGATCATTGTGCGCAACGAAAAGCGCATGCTCCAGGAGGCGGTGGACGCGCTGATCGACAACGGTCGGCGGGGGCGCGTGGTGGCGGGGGCCAACAACCGTCCCCTCAAGTCCCTCTCCGACATCATCGAGGGCAAACAGGGGCGCTTCCGGCAAAACCTGTTGGGCAAACGGGTGGACTACTCCGGGCGTTCGGTGATCGTGGTGGGGCCCAACCTGCGCATGCACCAGTGTGGCCTGCCCAAAGAGATGGCCATCGAGCTGTTCCAGCCCTTTGTCATCCACAAATTGATCAAGCGGGGCATCGTCAACAACATCAAGGCCGCCAAAAAGCTGATCCAAAGCAACGACCCGCAGGTTTGGGATGTGCTGGAGGACGTGATCGACGGCCACCCGGTTTTGCTCAACCGTGCCCCCACCCTGCACCGCCTGGGGATCCAAGCTTTTGAACCGATCCTGGTGGAGGGAAGGGCGATTCAACTTCACCCCTTGGTTTGCCCCGCCTTCAATGCTGACTTCGACGGCGACCAGATGGCGGTGCATGTGCCCCTGTCGTTGGAAGCCCAGGCGGAAGCGCGCCTGCTGATGCTGGCCACCAACAACATCCTCTCCCCGGCCACCGGCGCTCCCATCATCACCCCCAGCCAAGATATGGTGCTGGGATGCTACTACCTGACGGCGGACAACCCCCACGCGCCAGATATTGGCGATCGCTTCTTCGCCAGCTTGGAAGATGCTCTCATCGCCTACGACTGCGGTGCCATCGGCCTGCACAGCAAGGTCTGGGTGCGCTACCACGGCCCGATGGAGTTGGGCAAGGGCGAAAAAGAGTCCGAGCCGCAAATTATCGAAGAAGCGGGCGGCATCCGCCTCAAGATCACCAACTACCGCCGTATCCGCGAAGATCAAAACGGCAACGTGATCAGCCAGTACATTCGCACCACGCCGGGCCGGATCATTTTTAACAAGACCGTGCAGGATATTTTGTCTGCGTAGTTACCCTCTGCCGTAGGACGGCTCTTCTCTCCCCTTCTCTCTAGCGAGGCATCATGAGCGAAAAAGGACGATTTTCCGCTGGCCTGGCGCGGCAGGCTGCCGACGGCAACAAAGCCGACGCCCCTTTGCCCCCTGTGCCCTTTCGCAACTATCAAATTGGCAAAAAAGAGCTGCGTAACCTGATTGCCTGGTCTTTTGCCCGCTACGGCACAGCCCGCACCGCTCAGATGGCGGATGCTCTGAAGACCCTGGGCTTCAAATACGCCACCCAGGCAGCCGTCTCCATCAGCGTCGAAGATCTGCGCGTTCCCCCCAGCAAGCGGCAGTTGTTGGCACAAGCGGAAGCCGAGATCGAGGCGGCCACCGAGCGCTATACCCGTGGAGAAATCACAGAGGTGGAGCGCTACCAAAAGGTGATCGACACCTGGAACCAGATCAACGACCAGATCAAAGAGGAGATGCTCAACAACTTCCGGCAGAACGATCCCCTCAACTCCGTTTACATGATGGCCAACTCGGGGGCGAGGGGGAATGTCTCCCAGGTACGGCAGTTGGTGGGCATGCGCGGCCTGATGGCCAACCCCCAGGGGGAGATCATCGATTTGCCCATCAAAACCAATTTCCGCGAGGGCCTGACCGTTACCGAGTACATCATCTCTTCCTATGGGGCCCGCAAGGGCTTGGTGGATACGGCCCTGCGCACCGCCGACTCTGGCTACCTCACCCGCCGCTTGGTGGACGTGTCTCAGGATGTGATCGTGCGGGAATCCGACTGCGGCACTGAGCAGGGCATCCTTCTGGAATACCTGATGGACGGGGACAAGGTGGTGGTGTCTCTGGAGGAGCGCTTGGTGGGCCGAGTGTTGGCGCGCGACGTGGTGCATCCACAAACCCAGGAGATCCTCGCCCGCCGCAACCAAGAAGTGGATCACGACTTGGCTAGAACCATTGCAGAGGCTGGCATCCGCCAGGTGATGGTGCGTTCTCCCCTCACCTGTGAAGCCAACCGCTCCGTGTGCCGGATGTGTTATGGCTGGAGCTTGGCCCACTCCCGCCTGGTGGATCTGGGGGAAGCGGTCGGGATCATCGCCGCCCAATCGATTGGGGAGCCGGGCACCCAGTTGACCATGCGCACCTTCCACACGGGAGGCGTGTTTACAGGGGAGGTGGCCCGCCAAATTCGCGCCCCCTTTGCGGGTGTGGTGCGGTTCCCGAAAAATCTGCGCACCCGCCCCTTCCGTACCCGCCACGGCGACGATGCTCTACAAGTGGAGGTAAACAACCAAATCATCTTGGAAGGCCCAGACGGTCAACGGGAGTCCTTCGACATGACTCAGGGATCCACCCTGCTGGTGCGGGACGGAGCCCAGGTGCAGCGGGATCAGTTGATTGCAGAGGTGTCCCTGGCCAAGGCCAGCCGTAAGAGCACCGAGAAAGCCCAGAAAGAGGTGGTGGCCGACCTGGCTGGAGAAATTCGCTTTGCCGATCTGCCCATCGAGGAGAAGACTGACCGCCAGGGTAACACCACCTACACTGCCCAGCGGCAGGGATTGATCTGGGTGATGTCTGGACAGGTGTACAACCTGCCTCCGGGGGCCGAGCCGGTGGTGAAAAACGGGGATCGGGTGCAGGCGGGGGATGTGATCGCCGAAACCTCGCTGGTGACGGAGCATGGCGGCATTGTGCGGCTACCGGAGCGCAGCGACACCAGAAGTGGGCGCGAGGTGGAGATCATCAACGCTTCGGTGGTGTTGCGGGAAGCACGGGTACGGGTGGAATCCCACCAGGGGCGGGAACAATTTTTGCTGGACACTTCCAGTGGGCAGACCTTTGTTCTCAAGGCTACTCCGGGCACCAAAGTGGGCAACGATGAGGTGGTGGCGGAGCTGATCGACAACCACTTCCGCAGTCAGACGGGAGGCTTGGTGAAGTTCGCTGGCATTGAGGTGGCACGGCGCGGCAAGGCCAAGCAAGGTTACGAAGTCATCCAGGGCGGCACCCTGCTGTGGATCCCGGAAGAGACCCACGAGGTGAACAAGGACATCTCCCTGCTGAACGTGGACGATGGCCAGTATGTGGAAGCAGGCACTGAGGTGGTGAAAGACATCTTTTGCCAGAATGCCGGTGTTGTCGAAGTCATCCAGAAGAACGACATTCTGCGGGAGATTGTCATCAAGCCGGGATCCCTGCATCTGGTGGACAACCCCGCCGACTTGGAAGTGAAAAGTGGCACCCTAATCCAGCCCGGGCAACCGGTGCTCAGCAGCATCGTTCCCGACCGACTGGTCTACCTGGAACACGTGGAAACTCCCGAAGGCCCAGGCTTGCTGCTGCGTCCGGTGCAGGAGTACGAGATCCCCGACCGGCCCTTGGTGCCCACTCAAGAGTCCACCAGCGAGTCCGGTCGCTCCATTCGTCTGCGGGCGGTGCAGCGGGTTCCCTTCAAAGATGGGGAGCGGGTGAAGTCGGTAGGCCCTGTAGAGCTCCTGCGCACCCAACTGGTGCTGGAAATCGATACCGACGCCCCACAACTGAAGGCCGATATCGAGCTGATCCAAGATGAGAAGGATCCAGATATTCGCCGCCTGCAACTGGTGATTCTGGAAACCCTGTTGCTGCGCCGCGACGTGGAAGCGGATCTGACGCAGGGGAGTACCCACACGCGGCTGTTGGTGAAGGAAGGAGACTCCATCGCCAGCGGAGATGTTATCGCCCGCACCGAAATCCAAGCCAAAAAGGCCGGGATCGTCCAAGGGATCCGCGAGGGAGCGGAGGTGGTACGGCGGGTGCTGGTGATTACCGACGACGATCTGGTGCAGGTGCCCCTGACAGGTTCAGCCAGCGTGGCGGTAGGGGCGCTGGTGCGGGCCGGAGATGAGCTGGCGCCTGGGATCCCTTCTCCACAGTCAGGACAGGTGATGCAGATAACGGACGGCCAAGTCCTGTTGCGGATGGCGCGGCCCTACTTGGTTTCTGCGGGTGCCATTCTGCAGGTACGGAATGGCGATCTGGTGCAGCGGGGGGATTCTCTGGCCCTCTTGGTGTTCGAGCGGGCCAAGACAGGGGACATCATCCAGGGTCTGCCACGGATTGAGGAGCTGCTGGAGGCCCGCAAGCCCAAGGAAATGTGTGTTCTGGCCAAGCGGCCCGGCACCGTTCAACTGAGCTGGCGGGGAGAAGAGCCAGATCTCAAGGTCATCGAAGCCGATGGCACCGTTAGAGACTATCCTGTGCTGCCGGGGCAAAGCTTGATGGTGGTGGACGGACAGCCGGTGGGGGTGGGGGATCCCCTAACCGATGGCCCTGCCAACCCCCACGACCTCTTGGAGATCTACTACGAGTACCATCGCCAAACCTTGGGAGATGACCAAGCCGCACGGTTGGCTCTGCGGGAGGTGCAGCGCTTCTTTGTCAACGAAGTGCAGAACGTCTACCGCTCCCAGGGGGTGGAGATCTCCGACAAACACATCGAGATCGTGGTGCGCCAGATGACCTCCAAGGTGCGGGTGGATGATGGCGGCGACACCATCCTGCTGCCGGGCGAGCTGGTGGAGTTGCGGGAAATCCAGCAGATCAATGCCACCATGGCCATTACTGGAGGAGCGCCGGCCAAATACACGCCCGTCCTGCTGGGGATCACCAAGGCCAGCTTGAATACCGACAGCTTCATCTCAGCGGCCAGCTTCCAGGAAACCACCCGCGTGCTGACTGAGGCGGCCATTGAGGGCAAATCCGACTGGCTGCGCGGCTTGAAGGAAAACGTAATCATCGGGCGCTTGATCCCGGCAGGCACGGGCTTCACCACCTACGAGGAGATTGCCGCCGAGCCGGAGCCTGACGAAGAGGAGGAAGAGCCTGCAGTGTTGCCGGAGCTGCCGCCTCGTTTGATCTTGGAAGACGATCAGTTGATCGACGATTCCACCCCTGCCTTCGACGAGCTAGAGGAGGATGACGACGAGGAGGAGTGAGGCGCTGGGTCTCCAGGATTGGGCCACTTTGCAAACTGAAATCGTCAGTTGCTGCCGCTGCCCCCGCTTGGTGGCCTGGCGAGAGTCAGTCGCCCTTCAGAAGGTGGCCCGTTTTCGCGACCAGCTCTACTGGGGCCGACCGGTGCCAGGGTTCGGGGATCCGCAGGCGCGGCTGTGGGTGATCGGGTTGGCGCCGGCAGCCCATGGGGGCAACCGCACCGGGCGCGTGTTTACCGGGGATCCCAGCGGGGACTGGCTGTTTCGCGCCCTGTACCGAGCCGGGTTTGCCAATCAGCCCACCTCTACCCACCGAGAGGATGGCCTGCAATTGCAGGATTGCTACATCTCGGCAGTGGTGCGCTGTGTGCCCCCGGAGAACCGCCCCACCGCCATAGAAGCCAAGACCTGCCTGGGCTACCTGAAGCAAGAGCTGGAGCTGCTAACCCAGGTGCGAGTGATCCTGACGTTGGGGCATTTTGCCTTCCAACACGCTCTGACGCTCTTGCCACCTCTCAGGCCCCGTCCCCGCTTTGGCCACAACTGCGTTATTCCCCTGGCAGAGGGTCGCTATTTGCTGGCGTCTTACCATCCCAGCCGGCGCAACACGGCCACACGGCTGCTGACGGAGCCGATGTTGGATGCCGTTTTCGCGCAAGCCCAGCAGTTGCTGTCTGATAAGCCAGCCCGACCGGCTGAGGATTAGGCGGGTTGCCAAGATTCGAGGCGATAGGCACTGTCCCAAAACAGCCATTCCAACCGGGAGGCAGTGACAAAAGCTGCCCTCATCTTTTCCCGCAGCGGTTCTGTAGCCTGCTGAGCGACGGAGTCGGTGATGTCCAAAGCCTGCTGCACCACTTGGGCAAATTCTTCCCCGGCGTAGGTGTCGATCCACTGTTGGTAGGGATTGTCAGGCTGTGCGGTGCGATAGATGGCGGATCCCACCTCTCGGTAGATCCAAAAGCAGGGCAGCACAGCGGCAATGGCCACCTCATAGGGATCCACAGCCGCCGCAGCCAACAAAAAACGGGTATAGGCGAAGCAGGCAGGGGCATAGGCTGTTTCGGGTTGAATGTCGTAGAGGCGAAAATAGCTTTCGTGCAGGCTGCGTTCGGCCACAATGGCTCCCAGGGCAAAGTTCAAGAAACTCACCACCTGCTCAGCCCCTTCGGAACGAGCTCCAATCAAGGCCAGAGCGCGGGCAAAATCCGTGAGATAAAGAGCATCTTGCTGCAAGTAAAACTGGAACCGCTGCCGCGATAGGCTGCCCGCTGCCAACTCTCGGTTGAAGGGGTGATCGAGGATTTGCTTGTAGATGGGCTGAATGGCTTGCCAAAGGTGGGCAGTAAAGGACTGGGGCATGGCGACCGTCTCTCGGCGTTTGGTCTTCAGCTAGAAATTGCAGGAG
>NZ_JANSHQ010000501.1:0-3298 GCF_047461715.1 Synechococcus sp. R8-2
GGCTCTGGGATCGACAGATAGTCGGGATCCACCGCCACGCTGCTGGAACGGGCCACCACCTCCACTTGGCTGGAGGGTAAGTCTAGGCAGACCAAGGCAGTGGCTTCCGTCGGGGATCCGGCCAGGAAAGCGGCTTTTTCCCCACTCACCTGCAAACCGCTGATCTGGGTGTAGGGCAAGGGGATCCCTGCCAACTGTCCTGAATGGGGATCCAGATAAGCCAGATGAGACAGCCCGTCTTGTTCATAACAGGCCAGGATGCGCCCATCCCCAGCAAAGCCGTAGGTGCTCAGGCCAAACACCCACTGCGGCTCTCCAAACTCCGCTTCCATAGGGCAGAGGGGAATGGGGCCCTGGGGATCCCAGCGATAGAGGTTCCACCAGCCGCTGCGATCCGAAACAAAGTAGAGATCCCCTTGCGGTGACCACTGGGGCTGGAAGATCGACTCGGCAGGGCCACCGGCCAGCTTTTGAGGTTCTCCCAAGCTGCCGTCAGGGTTCACCTCAGACCGCCACAGCTCTGTGCCGTCCCAGGGCATTTGGGGGTGATCCCAGGTCAGCCATACCAAGGTCTGGCCATCGGGGCTGAGGCGAGGGTTGGCATAGAAATTGTGCCCAGAGGCCAAAACGCGCTGGGATCCGCTTTCCAAGTCAATCGAGACAAGGCTGTTTTCCGGCTCTCCCTGGCGGCTGTGATCTTCCCGCACACAGAGGATGCGTCCACGCGCCCGATCCACCACCCCATCTGCATAGCGATAGGGGCCTGCTTCCGTCAGGGGCTGGGGATCTGAACCCGGCAGCAGGCGGTAGAGCCGTTGGTCAGCGAAGTTGCAAAAATACACTACCCCTGCCGACACCCAATAAGCTCCACCCCCATACTCATGCACCCGCGTCCGCACATTGAAAGGTGCCGGTGTCAGCTCCACCAGGATCCCGTCGGCAGAGCGCCGCATCAACACATTGCGCCCTTTTTCTTGCGGGCGGCCCTCCGTCCAGTAGAGATCCCCCTGATCCCAAACCATCTGTCCCAAGCGCAGGGATCCCGTCACCACCAGGTCAGCGGTAATCGGGGATCGCCAAGATCCATAGCCGGCCTGCTGCACCATAGGCTGTTAATTCTCCACCCCAGAACCCCTATTATGCCGGCAGCAAGGGATCCCTGCCTCTGCCTGCAGCCTGCGGGGAAAGGGCTCGGATTCTGGGAAAAGGTATCCCACGATACAATTCTCTCCGGGCCGAATGGGTTTGATGGAACACGTTAAGGCAACAGGGATGCACAACGCTTTCTCGACTGCAGGATTAGCCTTTTCCTCTGTTGAGGTTGGGAAGGCATTCGGTGAAAGCCTCAGCTGAGCGCAGTTGGGCAGGTTCAACACATGGGCGAGGTGATGAGCTAAGTGCTTCCCTCTGTTGGCCGGGCTGCTGCAACAACTGGACTTCTTAATACCCTTTGCACTCACTTCGTTTCGGAGATCACCGATGGCTCTATCATTTAATCGTCGTCAAGTGCTGAAAATGGGCGCTCTGGCCGGAGCCGGGGCTGCCCTAGGGCCGCAGATCTGGGTGAAGCGATCCGTGCCCGCCTACGCCCAGGGAGAGACCATCCGCGTTGGCATTTTGCACTCCCTTAGCGGCACCATGGCCATTTCAGAAACCAGCGTGGTGGATGCGGAAAAGCTGGCCATCAAAGAGATCAATGCCGCCGGTGGGGTTTTGGGCAAGCAGATCGAGCCGATTATCGAGGATGGGGCTTCCGATTGGCCAACCTTTGCCGAGAAAGCCACCAAATTGATCGATGTGGACAAGGTGGCAACGGTATTCGGCTGCTGGACTTCGGCCAGTCGCAAAGCGGTTTTGCCGGTGTTTGAATCCAAGCAGCACCTGCTCTGGTATCCCGTGCAGTACGAAGGACAAGAGTGCTCCAAAAACATCTTCTACACCGGCGCTGCCCCCAACCAGCAGATCGAGCCTTCGGTGGAATGGCTGCTCAAGAACAAGGGCAAAGAGTTCTTCCTGGTGGGATCCGACTACGTGTTCCCCCGCACGGCCAACACCATCATCAAGGCCCAGTTGGAAGCCCTGGGGGGCAAAGTGGTGGGTGAAGACTATCTGCCTTTGGGCAGCACAGAAGTTACCCCCATCATCAGCAAGATCCGGGCCGCTCTTCCCAATGGCGGTGTGATCTACAACAGCTTGAACGGCGACAGCAACGTGGCCTTTTTCAAACAACTGGAAGGGGCAGGGCTGGGGCCAGATCGCTATCCTTCCATGTCCGTCAGCATTGCTGAAGAAGAGGTACAGGCCATCGGCCCCGAATTCTTGGAAGGGCACTTCGCCGCCTGGAACTACTTTATGACGGTGGATACGCCTGCCAACAAGAAGTTTGTGGAAGCTTTCAAGGCAGAATACGGCCAAAACCGCGTCACCAACGACCCGATGGAAGCCGCCTACATCATGGTTTACATCTGGAAGCAGGCAGTGGAAAAAGCGGGAACAGTGGAAATCGACGCCGTGCGGCAGGCAGCCTATGGCCAGACCTTTGATGCCCCAGAAGGCTTGGTAACCATGAACACCAATCACCACCTGACCAAGTATGTGCGGATCGGCCAGGTGCGCTCTGACGGTTTGTTTGATGTCATCTTTTCTACGGATGCCGTGGAGCCGCAGCCCTGGAACCAGTTTGTGGCAGAGACCAAGGGCTTTGCCTGCGATTGGTCAGATCCGGCCAAGGGCGGTCGCTACAAAGTCAAAGTCAGCTAGTCCTGGCCAGGGCTGGGATCCCTTGCCGTTTGGATAGGGTTGGGGATCCCGCCTAGATGCTCGGTTAGCCTCCCTAGTTTAGTTGGAAGGAGGATCCCCTGCCCATGACCTTGCTCCTGGACAGCTTGTTCAACGGCATTAGCATCGGCACCGTCTTGCTAATAGCCGCCTTGGGCTTGGCCATTGTTTTCGGCCTCATGGGGGTCATCAACATGGCCCATGGGGAGCTGATGATGTTGGGGGCCTACACCACTTTTGTGGTTCAAAATGCCTTTCGTCCCCTAGGGGATCCCTGGCGGGATCTGTACATCTTCCCGGCTTTGGTAGCTGCCTTTGCCGTCACGGCTCTGGTGGGACTAGCCCTGGAGCGGGGGGTGATCCGCTTTTTGTATGGCCGACCGCTGGAAACCCTTCTGGCCACTTGGGGTGTGAGCCTGATCCTGCAGCAGTTTGTGCGCAGCGTCAATTGGGTGCTGGCTTTCCGCTTGGGGGCCTTCGCGGTGCTCTTTTTCGGCGGCTGGTGGCTTTTGTCCAGGCG
>NZ_JANSHQ010000502.1:0-589 GCF_047461715.1 Synechococcus sp. R8-2
CACCCGATCCGGAGGCAAGCTGGCCAGCAGGGAATCTCCATGGCGATCCAGAAGCCGCTCCACCTGGCGCACATCTCCCCGCACCGCTGACCAGCGGTTGTACTTCAGGTCGGTGTCGATTTTGGAGATGGCCTCATCAATTTCCAGCAGCTTCGTTTCCTGAATAGGCAACGCCCGCCGCAACAGGGTACGGGGATCCGTGATGGCATCCCCTTGGGGCAGAGCCAAGGCCGGGATCCCCCAGAGCACCACCACGCAGAATAGAGCAGCTACGCAGAAGCCAAACCGACAGACCTCTATCCAAGACAGGGATCCCCATTGCCAAAATCCTTGGGCACGCTGCGTCATGGTTCCTACCGACTGCAAAACCACTCCTGTCTCAGCCTGACATCCCACCGTCACAGGCGGCAAGCGCTGTCAAACCTCGATAGATATCTCCACGACTGGCTCACTCCACCTGGGGGAAAGCCGTCATCGCTACACGACGCTTTTGCGACCGCAATAGCGGGACCAACTTCTCCAAGGGCATGGCTACACGGCTCTCCAGTTGGTTGGCGTCGGTTTTGGCGTCGGCGTTGGCGTCGGTGTT
>NZ_JANSHQ010000503.1:0-2735 GCF_047461715.1 Synechococcus sp. R8-2
CCGCACCGCTGTCGCGAACAGGTCAGCCCTCCTCAAGTTGATCCTGCTCAGATTGGCTGGACTCAGGATTCTTTCATTCCCAGCTCTGCAGTTGCCCTAGCCAAGCGGAGAGGCGGGATCCCACCTCTTCTCGACGCCCTTCAAGATTGGCTGCCGTCCAAATCAGAAGCAGGCCCAGCAGGATCCCAGTGGCCCAGAGCAGCAGCGCATCAGTTGTTACCAACAGCCATCCCTGCCGCAGGATCCCCAGCCCAAAGGCCAGCGTGCCCACGAAGAGATAGGCTCTTACCCGCAAGGCCAAGCCCAGCAGACCCAAGGCCAAACCCAACCCTACCGGCCAAAAGCCCGTCCACCGTTGCCCGTGAGTTTCCACCAGCACCACCAGCAGCCATGTGCCCAAGGAAACCAGCCGCAGCCAATGCCGCCCCCGCCGTCCGTTGGTTTCCTGTAATCCCGGATCCACCTGGGCCACATAGAGCAGGGATCCCACCAGGGGCAGGGCATAGAACGTCAGGGAAGCCCAATCCTGATGCCAGCCGTAACTCCACAGGATCCAGTTGCTCAAGAACAGGCTGACATAGCCCAGGCGCACTTGGGATCTCCAGATAGCCAGCAGGGCATAGTAGGTTGCCCCCAGCAGCAGATTAAGGGTGTTATTTCCTCCCGCGGTTACCAGAAAAGCGGCCAGGGGCAGCACCAAGGCTGTATTCTGCCAAGGAGCCGCCGGCCAGCCCCACCGTCGCCAGGGCAAGCCATGGTAAACCAGCCCCAGCCCACAGAGCAGGGATCCGGCCCATCGCGCTATGGATAGCTGCGGCAGCCCCAGGAACACACCGCCCAGCAGAACCCCAGCTCCTTGCCATGCACTGAGGTAACCCCAGACCGTTGGCACCCAATTTTGCTCTGTTGGAGATTCTAGAGTTGAGGTTCTCGCCTGTCCGGCGGCATAGGCCACCAGGCCGGATCCCGTCAGCACCCAGAGGAGCTGTCCCCAACGGCTGAGGCGAGGATCGAAAAGGGCAGACCAGAGGACAAGGCTGGCCAGAGCCCAGTTGGCCAAGGCCATCCAGCGCAACCCAGCTCTTTTAAGCTGCAGGGTCGCCGCCAGCCAAGGGGGACAAAAGCCGTAGCCCCAGGCCAAGCTCAGCCCTAACAGAGCGATCAACACCAACCCATTTGCCAGGGATCCCCCAGTTCGCTGGCTGAGGAAGTAAACCCAGCTCTCGTAGGCGGCCACAGACACGCCCCAAGCGCCCAGGAGCCCTTTCCAGTTGGCAGGACGGAGGTCTTCCCGGCCTTGCTCTTGCGCCCGTTGGACCGCCTGTCGACGCCCCAGGCCCAGCAACACGATGGAGAGACCTAAGCTGCCCAAGCCCGTTACCTCACTCCACTGGGCATGGGATCCCAGCCAGCCCAACCCTGCATAGATCAAAGGCCCCGTCCGCCAGAAGCTCAGGGCCCTGACCTGTTGCAGGAGCTGCCCCCCCAAAGACTTTGTCCCGCCAGCGCGAGCGGCCCCCTCAAGCAAGAGTTTTTCCGGCCCAATCCAAAAGAGGATCCCCAGGCTTAGATTGATGACGGCAAGCAGAGGGGCAACAGGACGGGATCCCTGCACAGCCCACAACACGCCGCTTGCCGCCAGTAGCTCCAAAGCCCAGCCCAGCCCGTACAACAACCCATCCATCTGACCCTTGATCTGGCCAGATGAAAGGGCTTGGGCAATTTCAGGGGCATCCCCTGTCGGAGAGGACTCCGTCCCGCTAGCGCTAGGGGGGAGGGTCGGAGAGGATCCCGTCTCGGCAATGGGAGCAGAGAAGACCGGAGCAACCTCTACCCAAAGTCGGAGACCAATGGCCAGCCAGGTAACCCCAGAGGCCAGCGGTATGGCTGCCGAGAAAGCAGGGGGCGAGGAAGGGGTGAAGAGGGCCGCCGCGGTGGGCAACGTTAGGGAGAGCAAGAGCACCAACCCCAAGGGTATACCCCAGCCATCCAGGGCTGGCCGGTAAGCGGCTTGCAGGCGAGAAGAGAGGTGCCGGATGCCGTAGCGACAGCCGCTCAAGAGCAACAGCAGCGCTGCCAAGACCAGCAGCCATTCCGCTTCCGTAAGTGTCGGCAAGAGCCGGCTGATCCCCACCAGGCCGAACCCTGAGCCGAAGGCCACCGCCAGCAGGGCTTCCCCCTCTGCTCCAGGAGTAGGGGAACTTGGCAAGGGACAAGCCCATAGCCACACCTGGGTAGCTAGCAGCAGCAACCCCAGCCCTAGCCCGAGCAGATCCGGGCCCGGCCTGCCCAAGGTGAGCAACTGCGCCATCACCAGCGAGAGCACGGCCCAAAGACGCAGGGATCCCCGCACTGGGATCCCCTGCCGCCAGGAAAGGGATCCCAATCCCCCTTGCTCTGGGCTCTGCAGCCAGCGGGGCATGAACTCCAGGGGGGGCAGGGCCAATACCTGAGCTGCCGTCAAAACAAGAGGCACCAGCAGCCACAGCCAGCCAAAGGATTGTTCACCAGTCGCAGACAACTCGGGGAGCCGTTGCAGCAAAAACGCCAAGTAGCTGGATCCCACCAGCACCGACCCTATGCCATCTGCACTTCGCTGCCACAGCTCCGCAGGCACTCCCCAAAAAAAGCGCTCTGACCCACCCAGAGCTACCCGCCCTGCCCATTGCAATAGGCCCACCAGCAGCAGAACCACTCCCCAACTGGACAGGCTAGTGCTCCGCACCGCTGGCGCG
>NZ_JANSHQ010000504.1:0-1697 GCF_047461715.1 Synechococcus sp. R8-2
AGGCCCTCACCCCCAGCCTTTCTCCTAGAGGAGTAGCCCCCCTCCCGGCCCCTTTCCCAGAGGGAAAATTGGGGATCCAGGTAATGGGTGGTTTGACTGCGACTTGGGCAGATTCTGCGTTTTTGAGGGAGCGATTGCTTGCCAGTTTGGCAGCTCAGGCAGTGGGGTGACCAGGTTCTTTTCAGATTCTGATGGGAAGGTCAGAGGAAGCTTGTCCTCTCTGTTCCAGCAACAGGGCTACTGCGAAGGCAGCAATGGCCTCTCCCTGACCTATGGGGCCCAGTTTTTCGTTAGTAGTAGCCTTGACCCCCACTTGCTTGGGGGAGATCTGCATCGCCTCTGCCAGGCGGGCCTGCATGGCGGGGATGTGAGGTTTGAGCTTCGGCTGCTCCGCCACCACCACACTGTCCACATTGACAATTCGCCAGCCTTCTTGGCTCACCAGTTGCACCACTTGCTGCAATAGAAGGATGCTATCGGCCCCTTTCCAGCGTTCTTCTTCCGGGGGGAAGTAGTAGCCAATATCCCGCAGAGCGGCAGCCCCCAGGAGAGCATCCATGATGGCGTGGGTAAGCACATCGGCGTCGCTATGGCCCAACAGTCCCTTCTCGTAAGGGATCCGGATCCCGCCCAGGATCAGGGGGCGCCCCTCGACGAGGCGGTGGATGTCGTAGCCCTGGCCAATGCGCACTTTTCCGGCTCCCTTGGGAAAACCATCGAGACCCTTGTCGACCATCGCCCCCTCCGAGGAGCTAGGGGGATGGGAGTCGAGTAACCGACAAGCAGCTTTTGAGAACGCCTCTTTCTATTCTGCCGGCTTCAGAGGGGAATAGCAGATGGGACAAGACGAACCACTGTAGCAGTCGAAGCAGATGAGGTGAGACTTCCCGTAGGGATTGGCGCAGCGCTTGGCCCACTGATAATCGCTGTAGCTAAGATCTTTTCCGCAAACGTCACATCTGGCCATCCCGCTTTCTTCTCCTCAAGCTTCCGAATTAAAACACCACACTAGAGAGATGATCCTAATCGATCCCTGAGCCCCAGCTTGAGAGAAACTATCCCCCAGCCCTGTCCAGAAGGGGATCCTGCCGCCCACAGGGGATCCCGTCTTCGAGAGGCGTCCAGCCCGGCTGCCAAAGATCCCGGTTCTTCAGGGTGGCCGCGTTGACCCAGAGGCGCACCTGGGGATCGCAGACGGCTCTGAGCTCGGCAAACACCAGCCCTCCTTCCCCTTGTTGGCGAGCGGTGACCTGAAAATGTCGCCAACCCAGAACAGGCTGAACGGAAGTCCATTTGGAGCCGAGGAGGTGCGGGAAAGGCTGTTTCCGACGGGGTTTGTTGCGAGCCACGGGACGGAGGGTGCGAGCGGGTAAGGGATGAAAGGGACCCAGCTTTCCGGCCATTCCTGAGGACGGCAGCGGGGATCGAGGGGAGCGGCAAAGCCAGCCGAGATCCTGAGTTTCCCTCAGATCCGCCTGTGATCGGTATGTGTGATCGGTATGATCGAGGGGATCCCTTTCCACTCCAGCCTATCCAACCATGGAGCAGCACCGGCAACGGCTTCAGTTCTCTTTCTGGCAGGCAGTCTTGAAGGGGGGCCTTCTGTTTCTGATCCTGGCTGGCCTAATCTTGGGAACAGGCCTGCCCTTGGGAGCGGCAACCGGCCCCACTTTGTCCGGCAAACTTACGGGGCCAGA
>NZ_JANSHQ010000505.1:0-2962 GCF_047461715.1 Synechococcus sp. R8-2
ACCCCCTGTTTTGTCGGGAAAAAGCTGTCCCCCCTGCACCTGAAGGATTTGGGCGGCCTTGAGCCAGCCGGCGTCAAAGGATCCCAGATGGGTGGTGGTAACCAAGGTTTGCACGCGCTCCTGAATGGCTTCCAAGAGCTGGTTTTGCCGGTGCAGATCCAGCTCGGCCAGCACATCGTCCAACAGCAGCAAGGGCGGATCCCTGACCACCTGCTCGATCAGCTCCAGCTCCGCCAATTTCAGAGCCAAAACCAGAGTGCGCTGCTGGCCTTGGGATCCATAGGCGCGGGCGGCAACTCCGTTAATGCACAGCTCCACTTCATCCCGATGGGGGCCCACCAGAGAGCTGCCCAGGGAGTGTTCGGCGGCGGCTTTGGCGCGGATCTCGGCCAAAAACTGGGCTTGGATCACTTCGGGGCTGGCCTGGGGATCCGGCAGGGGCACTTGGGGTCGATAGGTAAGGGTCAGGGTTTCCCGTCCACCGCTAATGACCCGGTGCCAGTGAGCAGCCAAAGGCTCCAGCCGTTGCAGCAGCCGGGCGCGGCGGCGCATAATTCGGCTACCGGTGGTGGCCAGTTGGGCATCCCAGAAGGCCATCTGCGAGAACTGAACGCCAGCAGCCGCTTGCGTTAGCGGGACAGAGTCCTTGGGATCCTGCTTCAAAAGGGCGTTGCGCTGCCTGAGGATCTGGCGATATTGCTCCACCAGGCCGAGATAAACCGGCTCCAGTTGCAGCAACACCCCGTCCAACCAATGGCGCCGCGTCTCCGGAGCGCCCCGCACCAGCTCCAGATCCAGGCTGGAGAACACCACCGCATTCACCTGTCCCAAAAAGTCCGCCTGGCGGCGCAGCACCTGCCCGTCCACCTTCAGGGATCGCCTGCCGCTGCTGCGCAGCTCCATCACCAGCTCATGGGCCACACCCAGCCGTTCAACCGTGGCGGCAATCCGCGCCTGCTGTTCTTCTTGATGCACCAGCTCCCGATCCCGGCTGGCCCGCCGCGAGCGCAAGGTGGCCAACAGCTCCACCGCTTCCAGCAGGTTGGTCTTACCCTGGGCGTTCTCCCCCACCAGGATGGTTTTGGGCGCGTCAAAGGTGATCTCTTGCTCCCGGTAGTTGCGAAAGTGCCACAGGTGCAGGAAACGCAGGTACACCAAGGGAGATGTAAAGACGCGATCAGTCAGTATTCGAGAAGAACAGCCCCCGCTCTGGGGGCTTTCACTTTAACCCAACTCCAGCAGGGGCCAGAGAAGATAGAGGGGTTAACCCCGGAAACTCAGCCAGCAGGGATCCCTTCTATCCCCTCAGTTCAGGGTAGGCCAGATCAGCGCCTACTCAGGGCAGCCACCCCTCCGAGGCGCTCAGCCGCCAACAGATGGAGGGCTGCGCGGGCAGAGTAGCGGGCAGCTTTGCTGCGACTGTAGTCGGCGAAGGTGTAGCTGCCGGGATCCGTACTCACGTTGCCCAACAGGTTCTGCACTTGATTCTGCAGGTCAGAGACGCTGCCGGAGTTGATGTTGGCGAAGGCCATCTCCGCTTGCAGCCGGCTGAGGTACTCCTGAGCCCGGAAAGGGGCCTCGAAGAAGGAACGGCCAGGGCGGCCCATGAAACCCAGCTCCGCTGCCCCGCTGAGCTTGCGCCGGGGATCCCAGCACCAGGGGGGTGAGGAGCACCAAAATCGGCAGAGAACAGCCGAGGGCACGGGTGAAGGAGGAACGAATCCTTTGCCAAGCCACTCGGCCTTACCTCAGGGGGGATCCGACTACCCTGGGCGAGGTCATTTCAACCAACTGCGAAATGGCAATTACCTAGCTTCCCTCTCCCCAGAGGAGGAGGGCTGGGGAAATGTCTCATACTTCATCTAGATCTAGAATGGCCCAAGCTGATCGGTCCGGTTTGGCCAGGCTCTCAACCTTGAGCCCATTGCTTGCAAACGTTTTGATGCCATGACTTCTCCCGCCGAGCATACTTGGAATGCCCTGGAGGTGGATCCCACCCTCCTCACCCCCATGATGCAGCACTACGTAGAGCTGAAGCGGCAATACCCGCACGCCATTCTGCTCTACCGCCTGGGGGATTTCTACGAGATGTTTTTCCAGGATGCGCAAGTGGTGTCGCGGGAGCTGGAGCTGGTGCTCACCGGGCGAGAGGCCGGAGCCATCGGCAGGGTACCCATGTGCGGGATCCCTTACCATGCTTTCGACCGCTACGCTGCCCAGTTGGTGGCCAAAGGCTATGCCCTGGCCGTCTGCGACCAGATGGAGCCGGCAGATCAGGCCAAGGGCTTGGTGCGGCGGGAAGTGACGCGGGTGATCACCCCTGGCACCGTCCTCGAAGAGGAGCTGCTGCAGGCGCGGCAAAACAACTACCTGGCAGCCGTCGTGCGGCTCAAAGGATCGAAGCAGGCTCCCTGCCGCTGGGGCCTAGCCTATGCGGATATCTCCACCGGCGAGTTCTGGGTGTGTCAGAGCGAGGGGCAAGAGCAACTGGAGCAGGAACTGGCCCGGCTGCAGCCGGCAGAGGTTTTGCTGCCCACCGAGGAGGGGCTGGGACTAGGCCTCATCCGTCCAGGGGATCCCCAGAAGCCCCTGGGTCTCCCCAACCAATACGCCTATACCCTGCGCCCAGCCGAACCTTTTGAACTGGCGGTGGCGCGGGAGAACCTCATGCAAACCTACGGCCTGCGCTCTCTGGAAGGATTGGGCTGTGAGGGATTGCCTCTGGCGGTGCGAGCAGCGGGAGGGCTTTTGCACTACTTAGAAGAAACCCATTCGCCTCAGCGGTGCGTAGCACCAAAGACCCTGCTGCAGCCTTCTCCCCAGGGAGGCCACCCGCTCCTGCCTCCCCCGCGCACCTACCAGCTCACGGACTACCTCATCTTGGATGCCCAAACCCGGCGTAACTTGGAGCTCACCCAGACCATCCGAGAGGGGGCTTTTGTGGGATCCCTGCTCTGGGTGC
>NZ_JANSHQ010000506.1:0-4111 GCF_047461715.1 Synechococcus sp. R8-2
GCGATGCGGGAGGATCCGGATGTGATCCTGATCGGGGAGATGCGGGATCTGGAGACCATCCAGTTGGCCATTACCGCCGCCGAGACGGGCCACCTCTGCTTTGCCACGGTACACACCAGTTCTGCCGCCCAGACGGTGGATCGCTTGGTGGATGTGTTTCCGCCCGAGCAGCAGCAGCAGATTCGCGTGCAGCTCTCCAACTCCCTCAAGGCCGTCTTCTCCCAAACTCTGGCCCGCCGCCTCAATCCCAAGCCAGGAGAGCCTGGACGGGTGCTGGTGCAGGAAATCATGGTGGTGACGCCGGCCATTGCCAACCTGATTCGGGAGGGCAAAACTGCCCAGATCTACTCGGCTATCCAGACGGGGGGCAAGCAGGGCATGAAAACGCTGGAGCAAGATCTGGCTAACCTTTACCTACAGGGCAAGATCGACTTCGATACGGCCATGTCTAAGACCTCTCGCCCCGAGGAGTTGCAACGGCTTTTGGGCAACGTTACCGGGCCCTCGCCAGCCGCGGCTGCCCAGCAACAGCGGCCACCAGCAGTTGCCGCCCGTCGCTAAACCTCGTTGCCACCAGGCAGTGCTGGGATCCCGGGGTGAGGGTTCATTGCCGATCTCTAGCCGCTGACTTGATTTGTGGCTAAGCTCTAGCTGAGAGATCGTTGATCTGCCCAAGGTTTGGGCTGACTTCATCTTTTGCACCTGCGAAACATTTAAAGCCATTTCGTTATTTAGAGCGATCTAGCCGGGGGTACAGCCATGCCGCGCTACAAGGTTCGGGGGTTAAAGGCCGGTCAGCCGGTACGCCTGACGGTGGTGGCCAACAGCTTGACCGAAGTTCGTGCACGGCTGCGCCGAGACGGGATTTTCGCCAAACAGGAGGACATTCAGGAAGAAAAGCCCTTTTTCTCCTTGGAGACGTCTTTCGATTTGTCGATGCTGGGATCCATCGACATTCGCGACAAGGCAGTGTTCTCCCGGCAGTTCGCTGCCCTGATCAACGCCGGCGTGTCGATGGTGCGCTCTCTTACCATCATGGAGGAGCAAACCAGCAACCCCAAACTCAAAAAGTACCTGCGGGCTATCCGAGCGGAGGTGGAGGCGGGGAAAAACCTCTCCGACTCCATCCGCCCTTATCCCGACGCCTTCGACGGCCTCTACTGCAGCATGGTGCAGGCGGGGGAGGTGGGCGGCGTGCTGGACGAAGTGCTCAACCGCCTGGCCAAGCTGCTGGAGGACATGGATCGCCTGCAGAAGCAGATCAAGTCAGCCATGACCTACCCGGTGGTGGTGACGATCTTGGCTGTCTTGATTTTCTTGGGCATGGTGCTGTTCATCTTGCCCACGTTTGAGAGCATCTACAACGACTTGGGTGGGGAGCTGCCCGGCTTTACCCAGTTTTTCATCAACATCAGCAAGTTCCTGCGCACGCCCCAGTACAGCTTGGGGCTGGTGGGCTTTCTAGGGGCCGTCTATTTTGCTTTCCGGCGCTTTTACCGCACCCCTGCCGGCAAGGAGACCATCGACGCGCTGGCCCTCAAGCTCCCTACCTTCGGGGATCTGATCCAGAAGTCGGCGGTGGCTCGCTTCTGCCGCACCTTTGGCGCTCTCACCCGCTCCGGGGTGCCGGTGCTGACTTCCTTGGAAATTGTGCGCGACACCTCCGGCAACCAGGTGGTGGCCAACGCCATTGACGCCGCCCGCCAATCCATCTCAGAGGGAGGGCAGATTGCCCCTGCTCTGGGCAAGGCCAAGGTCTTCCCAGTCATGGCCATTCAGATGATCAGCGTGGGGGAAGAGACAGGGGAGCTGGACGCGATGCTGATGAAGACGGCGGATTTCTACGAGCTGGAGGTGGAGGAGGCGGTACGCGCCCTCACCAGCCTGCTGGAGCCGTTGATGATCGTGATCCTGGGCGGTATGGTGGGCTGCATTATCGTGGCCATGTACCTGCCCATGTTCAACGTGTTCGAGCTGGTGAAGTAGTGGATTGGGCTGACCCTTGAACCCCCAGGGCGGCCAGGGCACAGGGTAGGAGCAACAAAGGAGAGGGATCCCATGCTGAGGCGATGGTTGGTGGCCCTGGTGCTGTTGTTGGGGGTGGGGCTGGCGGTTCTGCTTTCCGAACAGCCGACGGGATCCCTGGCGGGACGGGTGGAGCTGCCGGCAGGGGTAGCTCTGGAGAGCGTCCGGGTGATCGCCGCCGGCCCGGCCACGCGCAGCGCCAGCTTGGCCTCAGATGGCGAATATCGCTTGGATCGATTGCCTGTTGGGGAATACCAGGTGACGGTGCAGGGATCCGGCCTGGAAAAGGTGGGCAGCCAGAGATCCGTTCTGGTGCGGGAGGGGGCAACGGTTCGGATCCCCACCTTGCGCCCTCAGCTTGTCCCCCCCGGTCTCTATCTCTACAGCACCAGCCAGGTGTTTACGACCGCAGAACCGGCGCGGCTGCAGTGGCGGGCCACCAGCCTGGGCTCGGTGCAGCTCAGCCTCTATCGCTTTTCCCTGACAGAGCTGCAGGGATCCCCTCTCTTGCGGGATTTGGCGGATGCTGACTATGGCTCCCTGGATCCGGCTCTGTATCCCACCCTGCGGCGGGAGCTTGTGCGCAGTTGGCAGCAGCCGGTGCCACGACGAGCGGGAGAGGGGTGGACAGCCCAAACCTTGGAGCTGGGGATCCTGCCGCCGGGGGCCTACTGGGTGGAGGCGGAGGGCCGGGAGCCGCTGAATGCGGCTGCACCCTTGCCACGTTTCGACCATTGGTTTTTGGTGAGCGATCTCGGCCTCATCCAGAAGAAGGATGCCAGCCAGTTGGTGGTGCAGGCGGTGCACCTGCGGGAGCTGCGTCCCCTGGCCGGGATCCAGATCCAAGTTTTCGGGGAGTGGGGGGATCCCCTGACGGCCACCACCGATGCAGAGGGGCTGGCCCGCTTTGGCCTGCCGGCGAGAGAGGGTTCTTCCCTGGTGGTCTATGGCCGCAGTGCCGACAACACCCTGCAGGCTTTGTCCCGCAGCTACGCCTATGGCTGGAACCAGCCCCACCGGATCTACGCCTACACGGATCGTCCCCTCTACCGTCCTGGCCAAACCGTCTATTTCCGCGCCCTGGTGCGAGAGCAAACCCGCCTCACGCCGCCCCCGGTAGGACAAGCAGTGCAACTGACCCTTACGGCCCCCAACGGGGATGTGTTGAGCGAACAAACCCTGGCCACCAATGCTTTTGGCAGTGTCCATGGGGAGTTTCAACTGCCAGAAGAAGCGTCCCTGGGCAGCTACGGCCTGAAGTGGCAGGTGTCAGGGCCGCAGGGATCCAGCGGCGAATACACCTCTTTTCAGGTGGAAGCCTACCGCAAGCCGGAGTTTGAGGTGGCGGTGGTGCCCGACCGACCTTGGCTGGTGCGGGGGGGATCCCTGAAGGTGCAGGTGGAGGCCGAGTATCTTTTCGGCGCGCCGGTGGCCGCTGCCCAGCTCCGCTACCGAGTTTACAGCAGCCCCGACTGGAGCCTGCGCTATGGGCTGTTGCCCCGTTCTGCCGAGGAAGACTATTTCGCCGACGACCTGGGAGAGGAGCAGGGCTACTACGGCGGCTACGGCCAGTTGGTGGCGGAAGGGGAAGGGGTGACGGATGCCCAAGGGCGGGCGGAGTTTCGCCTGGATCGCCTGCTGCAGGATCTCAACTGGGAAGAAGACAGCTACTGGGGCCCCCAAGAGGTGCAGCAGTTGCGCATCGAGGTGGAGGTGACCGATATCAGCCGCCGGACGGTAACAGGATCGGCGCGGGCCTGGGTCACGGCTGGCGAATTTGCTCTCTTTGCCGAGGCCGACCGCCACCTGCCCGCTCCGGGGGATACCCTCACCTACCGGCTGCAAGCCCGCGATTACGATGGCCGCCCCGTCAGCGCCACCGGAGAGCTGAGCCTGGAGCGCTGGCGCTGGGATCCCAAGAGCAACACCTACCAACGGCAAGGTACCCTGCTGCGGCAGCCTTTTCAGATTGTCAACGGGGAAGGCAGCCTCGACCTCCACCTGCCCGCCGACCTGGAGCCGGGAGACTACCGGGTGCGGTTGACGGCATGGGATCCCCGCCGTCAAAGTGCTCCGCACCGCTGGC
>NZ_JANSHQ010000507.1:0-984 GCF_047461715.1 Synechococcus sp. R8-2
AGGGATCCCTGAGGTCGCCCTATCCTTGCCCAGCCTTGAGAAAGCGGTGCGGTTCCC
Organism: Synechococcus sp. R8-2; assembly: GCF_047461715.1. Taxonomy (NCBI): domain Bacteria; kingdom Bacillati; phylum Cyanobacteriota; class Cyanophyceae; order Synechococcales; family Synechococcaceae; genus Synechococcus; species Synechococcus sp. R8-2. The sequence continues at coordinate 58 of NZ_JANSHQ010000507.1, forward strand.
GTTCCCATAAGCATTGCGTAGCAGTAGGTAGCAGTATGAGGTGCCGTAGGCATAGCACCTCTGCCCAAGCTTTGAATGGGTAAGGGATCCCTTCAGCGGGGGGGAAATACTTTTTGGCGAACGTCGTCGGCGAAAGCTTCCACTGCTTCTCGGATCGCCTGTCTCAAATTGGTATAGGCCTTGGCAAAAGGGGGGAGCCGCTCGCTCAGCCCCAGCAGGTCGTGGGTGACCAAAATCTGCCCATCGCAGGCCGGCCCGGCCCCAATGCCCAAGGTTGGGATCCCCACCTGGGCTGAGATTTGGGCAGCCAATTCCGCCGGCATGTGCTCCAGAACCAGGGCAAATGCCCCTGCTTGTTCCAGGCTGAGGGCCTCTTGTCGCAGACGCTCCGCCTCCGGAGTGGTTTTTCCCTGCTGGCGATAGCCTCCCAGTTGATGTTTGGCCTGCGGAGTGAGGCCGATATGACCCAAAACCGGGATCCCCCGCTGCACCAGAAAGGCCACCGTTTCCACCATGTCGGGGTAGCCCCCCTCCAGCTTGACCCCGTTGACTCCTGCCTCCTTCATCAACCGCCCTGCCGAGAGGAGAGCTTGTTCTTTGTGGACTTGATAAGTCAAGAAGGGCAAGTCGGCCACCAAAAAGGCCCGTTCTACCCCGCGGCGCACGGCCTGGGCATGGTGGAGCATCTGTTCCAGCGTCAGGGGCAGGGTGCTGGCATACCCCAAGTTGGTCATGGCCAAGCTGTCGCCCACCAGGATCAAGTCGATCCCAGCCTGATCCAAAATCTGAGCGGTGGCGTAGTCGGCAGCCGTGAGGGCCACCAAAGGTTGACCCGCCTGTTTGGCCTGGCGAAAGTGGTGAATGGATAGAGCAGCCATATCTCCATGATCTCATCTGGGCGTTCCCGCCAGCGGTGCGGAGCACTTT
>NZ_JANSHQ010000508.1:0-881 GCF_047461715.1 Synechococcus sp. R8-2
GCTCGTGCCTCGGCTTCCGCCGCCTGCTGCACCACCGTCGCGTAGTCGCCAAACGCCGTGCCGTCGTCGGCGTAGCACACCACGTGGTCGCCCTCCACCCCTAGCCACAGCCCGGCAACCTCCAGATACACCCATCCCCGCGCATCGGGCGGCTGGAGCCGGTAAGTGTCCCCCACCAGCCGGTAATCGAGCAACCGGAGCTGCCGCTCCCCCCGCCGCCCGAGGTTGTCCACAATCACGTACTGCGCCACCCCCGCCCGTGCGTAGTGCGCCACCTTCCGCACCACGTCGTTCTCCCGCGTCTCCGGCGACGTAATTTCAATAATCAACGCCGGTCGCACCCCCTCTTCCGCCACGTCAAAGGTGCTCCAATCCCGTCGCTCACGCAGCCCCGGAATGACCATCACGTCCGGCCCGTGCGGCCGCAGGTCGGGCACGTCCCACGCCACCCGCACATCACTCAGCACGATGGCCTGCCCGTGCGGTTCGAGCCGGGCACGCAGCACCGCCGTGAGGTACATACGGTCGGTTTCGTGACGGTCACTGTGCACGATGAAGTCTCCCACTTCGGGGTGCAACACGTCTTCGAGGGTGAGCGGGACCTGTTCGAGGTGGTCGGGGTCGTCGGGGGTGGGGCGACGGACGTAGCGCCAGCCGTAGCGGAAGGGGTCGTCTTCGGGGAGCGGGGCAGGTGCGGTGGCAATCGGATGGGTCATTGCAGTTCCTCCCTGGTGTGGTAGGTGGGTCTGCCGGTATTGTAGCACAGCGCTGGACGTGATGCAGGCGCGACGGTGTCGCCTTGATGGGCTGAAGATGGTGATGATGGTGGTGTGTGCAAGCCATTGCGTGTTCCGGTGTCAGCTAAAAATGTGCTTCCGTAT
>NZ_JANSHQ010000509.1:0-2367 GCF_047461715.1 Synechococcus sp. R8-2
CGATAGCGGGACGGAGTCCTTTTTCTCGCCCTTTCTTGCAATGCTAAGCGCCTCTCCTTACCAATTGGATCTTGCCATTCTGGCCCCAGGTCGGCTGTACCGCGGCAGCGGCATTCTGGAAGCTGTGCCCCTCACCGTGCTGGGATCCCGTGTGCTGGTGATCGGGGGGGAACGCTCCTTGGCTGTAGTTGAGGCCCCCCTGGAGCGCAATTTCGCCCGGGATCCCGCCCTCCAAGTTCACTGGACTACCTACGGGGTAGATTGCAGCGAGTCGGAGCTGGCGCGTTTGCAGGCGCTAGCCATGGCGGAGTCCACAACCGGCATCTTGGGGGTAGGCGGGGGCAAGGCTCTGGATACGGCCAAGCTGGTGGCCCACCGGCTGCGTATCCCCGTGGTTACCGTGCCCACCTCTGCGGCCACCTGTGCCGCCTGGAGCGCCCTATCCAATATCTACTCCGACAGCGGCGCTTTTCAGCAGGATGTGAGCCTGGATCGCGCCCCTGCTGCCCTGATCCTGGACTATGAGCTGATTCTGCAAGCTCCAGCGCGCACCCTAGTGGCTGGGATCGGAGATGCCTTGGCTAAGTGGTACGAGTCTTCCGTCAGCAGCGGCAGTTCAGAAGATGCCCTGGTGATTGGCGCTGTGCAGCAGGCCCGCGTCCTGCGGGATTTGCTCCTCCAGCAATCGGCGGCGGCCCTGCGGGAGCCGGGCGGAACCGCTTGGAAGCAGGTGGTGGATGCTTGCATTTGCCTGGCGGGGATCGTCGGCGGCATGGGTGGGGCTAAGTGTCGCACCGTGGCCGCCCACGCTGTCCACAACGGGCTAACCCACTTGTCGGGGCACCGGGCCACCCTGCACGGCGAGAAGGTGGCTTTCGGCATTTTGGCCCAGCTCCGCCTAGAAGAGATCCTGCAGGGAAGCCAGTTGGCGCTGGCAGCACGTACCCAGTTGCTGGAGTTCTACCGCCAGGTGGGGTTGCCCCTCAACTTGCGGGATCTCAAGCTAGGTCACTTGGGATCCGCCGACCTGCTGCATGCTGCCCAAGTGGCCTGCCAGCCAGGATCCGACATCCACCACCTGCCCTTCCCCGTCAGTCCAGAAGCCCTGTTGGTGGCCCTTACCACCACAGACCTGACCAGCTCCAGCCCTGTTCTCCCTCGGCTGTAAGTCCTGGCAGAGGATATCTGTCTGCTATCCAACTCCGCCGGTACGGGCCTGGGTCGGCATTGTGGGCAGGCGGGCTTCGCCGTAGGCTCCAGAGGTGGCGCCCACCAAGATCAAGGCTCCGCCCATCCAAGTCCACACATCCGGGATCTCGGCAAACACCCAAAACCCGATTAGGCTGGCCCAGAGCAGACGGGAGAAATCCAGAGGCAGCAGCATCGTCACCTCAGCCAGCTTGTAGGCCTGGGCGAGGGCCACCTGGCCAATGCTGCCCAGTAGCCCCATGGCCACCATCCACAGCCACTGCTCAGGAGAAGGCCAGGTCCAAACCCAGACGGCAGCCAGAAAGGAAAGGGGGGTCTGCAGCAGGCCCATGTAGGCCGTAATCGTGAGGCTGGACTCGGTGCGGGAGAGGATCTTGAGCACGATGGTCACCCAGGCAAAGAGTGCTGCCGCCCCCAAGGCCAGCCCTGTTCCCAGAGAAAACTCTCGGAAGCCTGGCCTCAACATCACCAAAGCCCCGGCAAACCCCAGGCCCAATCCCAGCCAGCGGGACGAGCGCATCTGCTCGCCCAACACCCATACCGCCATCGTGCCGGCAAACAAAAGTTGAACAAAGCTCAGCGCCGTAGCTTCTGCCAGAGGCAACAGGCTGGCTGCCCAAAAGGAGAGCAACATCCCCACCGTGCTGATCGCCGAGCGCAGGAGGTAAAACTCCATCTTGGCGGTGTGCAGAGACTGGATCCCAGCCCGCAACACCAGCGGCGACAGGGCGAGAAACCCGAATAGGTTGCGCAAAAACACAATCTGAAAGGGGTGAAGGGCGGGAGTGTTGAGCCGGATGATCGCGCCTAAACAGGCAAAGCAAGCAGTGGCCAGCAGCTTCAGGGCAACTCCTTGCCAGAGCCTTATTTTTCCCCACTCTGCAAAGCGGCTCAGCTGGTGGCGATACCACATCTCCAAAGTCACAGCTCACACCCAAATGGTTTAGGCACTAAGTTTTCAGCCTTGAACTCTCAGCTTAAACGGACTTCCAGGGATCCGAACTGCGCCCCTGGGCACTCCTTGCTGCCCACCGGCCCCCCTGATTCCCAGGGGGAAAAAGATGGGGATCCCAAGACATGGCCATTTCAAGTAGCCATGAAACAACTCACCCCGTCGCTCCATAGCTCCCCTCTCTCTTTGGGAGAGGGGCTGGGGGT
>NZ_JANSHQ010000510.1:0-1180 GCF_047461715.1 Synechococcus sp. R8-2
CTGGAGCGGCAGCCCTATGCCCAGCAGCTTGCCCAGCCTTCTGCTCGTGTCCCGGTGGATTTGCAGGGCAAGCGACTGTTGGTGGTGGACGACAACGCCACCAATCGCAAGATCCTGCGCTGTCAGGCCGCGGCTTGGGGAATGGTGGTGGAAGAGGCCGAAAATGCCTATCAGGCCATGGACAAGCTACGCCAAGCCGTTCGGGAAGGCAGACCCTTCCCCCTGGCCGTTTTGGATATGCAAATGCCAGAGGTGGATGGGGAGACCTTGGGCCGCTGGATCAAGGCAGATCCGCAACTGGCCGAGACGCAACTGGTGATGATGACTTCACTGGGACTGGGGGAGCACTCCCGCCGCGCTGCCGAAATCGGCTTTGCCGCCTACTTGGTTAAGCCGGTAAAACAAAGCCGTCTGCAGGAAGCGCTGGTCATGGCCCTGGGGAAATCTTCTGGTTTATCCACTTCGCTCTTGGGAATGAGTCCCGTCCTCCCTCAGACGACCCCCAGGGAGGATCGTCCCCGTCAATCGCTGCGCATTTTGCTGGCAGAGGATAACCCCGTCAACCAAAAGGTGGCTTTGCGCCAGCTCGAGAGTTTGGGCTACAAGGCCGATGTGGTGGCCAATGGTCAGGAGGTATTGGATCTCCTGCAGCAGGTCAGATATGACCTTATTCTCATGGATTGCCAAATGCCGGTGATGGACGGCTACGAGGCCACCCGCCGCCTACGCCAACAGGAACGGAGATCCGGCCACCGCACAGTGGTGATTGCCATCACGGCCAACGCCATGCAGGAGGATAGGGAGCGCTGCCTGCAGGCAGGTATGGACGACTATCTCAGCAAGCCGGTGCTGAAGGAAGATTTGGAAAGGGTGCTCAACCACTGGAGCCAGCTGATTGCTCAGTCTGCAGGGGGATCCTCCAACCAAGCCGCTTCTGAAGCAGCCTCTCCAGCTTCCCCCGCCGAGAGCCGGGATCCCTCTTCTTCCACCCAGCCCTATCCCATCGACTCTGCCTACCTGGATCAGGTTTCCGGCGGGGATCGGGGGTTTCAGCGAGAGCTATTGCAGGTGTTCATCCAAGATTGCGAAACCCAGCTTCCGCAACTGCGCCAAGCCATTGCCGGTTACGACGCAGAAAGAATGCGGCGGGTCGCCCACCGCCTCAAAGGAGCCAGCTCCA
>NZ_JANSHQ010000511.1:0-2421 GCF_047461715.1 Synechococcus sp. R8-2
GAAGTCGTAACAAGGTAGCCGTACCGGAAGGTGCGGCTGGATCACCTCCTTTTAGGGAGACCTACCTTGGGGCATCTGAGGGGAGTTAGACCACCCTCAGGCCAGCAAAGGTTATCCCAGGTCGGTCGGGGTTGAAGGGATGGTTGACTGGGGTTCTGGAGGGGAACCGAGGGGAGGGCTATTAGCTCAGGTGGTTAGAGCGCACCCCTGATAAGGGTGAGGTCCCTGGTTCGAGTCCAGGATGGCCCACTGTTTGTCCTGGAGAAGGGAGAGCTAGCAAGCTAGAAGCGAGCTGGCCAAGCTGAGGGCAAAGCCAGAGGGTGGGTGCAGTCTGGATTGGGGGTATAGCTCAGCCGGTAGAGCGCTGCCTTTGCACGGCAGAAGTCAGCGGTTCGAGTCCGCTTACCTCCACCACTTTGGTGAGGAGCCGGGAAGGGGTTCTCCAGTTGGATAGGTTGACGACCGGGCTAGGGGTTTGGGTCCGAGCACAAGCCTCCAGCCGGGTTGAGCCGGCCAGCACTTTGAAAACTGCATAGCAAGAAAGCAGCATGCTTCTGGGTTGAGCCCTCCGAGCCTTGGCTTGGGGGAAGCAGCAGCAACCTGGGGGCATGAGGCAGGTAGAACACCAATGTTACGTGAGGTGAAAAGGTCAAGTCAGTTAAGGGCGCACGGTGGATACCTAGGCACGCAGAGGCGAGGAAGGGCGTGTTACCGACGAAACGCTGCGGGGAGCTGGACAAAAGCGGTGATCCGCAGGTTCCCGAATGGGGCAACCCGGCAAGGCGCAAGCCTTGTCACCTTTGGCTGAATCCATAGGCCAAAGGGGCGAACGCGGCGAACTGAAACATCTTAGTAGCCGCAGGAAAAGAAAACAAACGTGATTTCCTCAGTAGCGGCGAGCGAACGGGAAAGAGCCTAAACCGCTCAGCTACGGCTGGGCGGGGTTGTGGGACGGCCAAACGGCAGCCGGCGGGCTAGGGGAAGCAGCTGGAATGCTGCACCAGAGAAGGTGAAAGTCCTGTAGCCGAAAGCTCAAAGGCGCCGGCCGGATCCCGAGTAGCACGGGGCAGGGGAAATCCCGTGTGAATCGGCGAGAACCATCTCGTAAGGCTAAATACTCCTGCGTGACCGATAGTGAACCAGTACCGTGAGGGAAAGGTGAAAAGAACCCCGGGAGGGGAGTGAAACAGAACATGAAACCGTGTGCCTACAAGCAGTGGGAGCCCGATTGAACGGGTGACCGCGTGCCTGTTGAAGAATGAGCCAGCGAGTTACAGCGTGGGGCAGGTTAAGGCGGGAATGCCGGAGCCAAAGGGAAACCGAGTCTGAAGAGGGCGAGAGTCCCATGCTGTAGACCCGAACCTGGGTGATCTAACCATGGCCAGGCTGAAGCTTGGGTAAAGCCAAGTGGAGGGCCGAACCGGGTGATGTTGAAAAATCATCGGATGAGCTGTGGTTAGGGGTGAAATGCCAATCGAACCCAGAGCTAGCTGGTTCTCCCCGAAATGCGTTGAGGCGCAGCGTCGACAGGTACCTGGTGGGGTAGAGCACTGAATCGGTGCGGGCGGCGAGAGCTGTACCAAATCGAACCAAACTGCGAATACGCCAGGGTTAGTCGGCAGTGAGACGGTGGGGGATAAGCTCCATCGTCGAGAGGGAAACAGCCCAGACCACCAACTAAGGCCCCCAAGTCATCGCTCAGTGATTAAGGAGGTGGGGGTGCCCAGACAACCAGGAGGTTGGCTTAGAAGCAGCCACCCTTTAAACAGTGCGTAACAGCTGACTGGTCAAGCGCCCTTGCGCCGAAAATGGACGGGGCTAAGCGATGCGCCGAAGTTGTGGATGGTGATGGTAGGGGAGCGTTCCGCAGTAGGGTGAAGCGTCAGCGGAAGCAGACGTGGACGAGGCGGAAGTGAGAATGTTGGCTTGAGTAGCGCAAACATTGGTGAGAATCCAATGCCCCGAAAACCCAAGGGTTCCCCCGGAAGGCTCGTCCGCGGGGGGTTAGTCGGGACCTAAGGCGAGGCCGACAGGCGTAGTCGATGGAGACAGGGTGGATATTCCCTGACTGACAACTGGAGCTGAAGAGGGACGCACAAGAGCAGGCCACACCCTGACTGGATTGGGAGGGGTCTACGGACTCCGCGTGGCTGAGGGTAGTGCCAAGAAAAGCTCGTAGGCGATGAAGGTTGTCACCCGTACCCGAAACCGACACAGGTGGGTGGGTAGAGGATACCTAGGGGCGCGAGAGAACCCTCTCTAAGGAACTCGGCAAAATGACCCCGTAACTTCGGGAGAAGGGGTGCCAGTGCAAGCTGGTCGCAGTGAAAGGGCCCAGGCAACTGTTTACCAAAAACACAGGTCTCTGCTAAGTCGCAAGACGACGTATAGGGGCTGACGCCTGCCCAGTGCCGGAAGGTT
>NZ_JANSHQ010000512.1:0-5245 GCF_047461715.1 Synechococcus sp. R8-2
GATGGTCAGCTTGGTGGTGGGGGTGGGGCTGGCCCATGTGCGCTACGGCCTGCTGCAAGAGCCGGGAGGGATGGGGCTGTGGCCGGTGGAGAGGGATCCCTCTACTCAGCTCATTGAAATTGAGCAGTTGCGGCAGCGGTTTCGGACGGATCCCCGCCTGGCTCAGGCCCTTGAGGAGGCAGAGTTCGTTTTTACCAATGCCTATTTTTTGGGCGGTCAGATCGCCATGGCCCTGGCTCCGCTGACGGACAAGCCTCTGACCTGCCTGGATGCGGATTTGCGGGGCTTTGCCTTTTGGTCGCAGCCGCAGGACTGGCTGGGGCAGGATGGGCTGCTCATCACTTCCAAGTTGTTCCAGCCGAGGGCAGGGATCCCAGCCACCTATGGCGACTACTTTGCCCAAATCGAGCCTGTGGCCGAGGTTCCCCTGGTGCGGGCAGGGGCGGTGGCGCAAACCTTTCAGGTGTACCTGGCTCGACAGATGCGCAAGCCCTATCCCCGCCCTTATTCCCGCCTGCAATAACAGCAGAGGACATCCTGGGCAAAGCTAGAGGGGGCGATGTCTGTCGAACCAGCGCATCAGCATTGCAGCCAAGCGTTCGGGGTTGTGGCGCACTAAGCCGGTCTCTGGATCCTCTTGCATGACGTTAGCCAAAACGGCGCGGCAGCCCAGGTAAGCCAGTTTGTCGGGATCCAACACCACAAACTCAGAACCGCTGCGGCGGTAATGCTCCAAAGCACGTGGGGAGGGTGGCTCCCGCTGCACCAGCACGCCGTCAAATAGGCGCACTCCTGCCACCCGATCCAAAGCCATGACGTGATCCCCAACGGTATAGCCGTCGGTTTCCCCCGGCTCGGTCATGATGTTGCAGACGTAGATGTGGGGGGCCATATTTTTGGCCAGAGCTTCCACAATTTCCGGTACCAACAGGTTAGGGATGATGCTGGTGTAGAGGCTACCCGGCCCCAGCACCACAAACTCTGCCGCCTCAATAGCCTCGATGACTTCCGGTAGGGCGGGAGGGTTGGGGGGGTCACAGCCGATTCGGCAAATGCGTCCTCCGGCTTTGGCAATGTTGGACTCTCCCACCACGCGGCGGCCATCGCTCAGCTCCGCCCAAAGGGTGACATCCGCCAGGGTGGCCGGCAGCACCCGCCCCTGAATGGCCAAGACTTGTGAGGTGGCAGTGATGGCCCGAATCAAGTCGCCGCCGGTTACCGCGGTGAGGGCAGTGATGAACAAATTGCCGAAGCTGTGGCCGCTTAGCCCTTCCCCCGACTGGAAGCGATATTGAAACAGCTCGGTGAGCAGCTTTTCCTCGTTGGCCAGAGCAGTCAGACAGTTGCGGATATCGCCGGGGGGCAAAACGCCGATCTCCCGCCGCAGACGCCCTGAGGATCCCCCGTCATCGGCCACCGTGACAATGGCTGTGATGTTGGAGCTGTAGCGCTTCAGACCCCGCAGCAGGTTGGAGAGGCCGGTGCCGCCCCCCAGTACCACAATGCGGGGACCACGGCTGAGACGCCGCCGCGACAACAGCTTATCCACCAGCGCTTCATCTCCCTCGGGGATCAGCACATCCTCGATGGAGCGCATGGCGCTGCGAAACCCCAGCACCACCATCACCAGCCCGATCCCAGTCACCAGGGGGCCACTGATGTTGTTCGGGATCCAAGTGGTGATCAGGCGCAGGGTGATGTCGATCAGCCGCTTCAGGCGAAAGATGGGGGTCAACTCCGTCCAGATGGCAATGCCCAGCACCATCAGCAGCACGCCCCCAACCGCCAGGCTCAGCCAGCGTTTGACAGCCAAACCGGGAAAGAGCCATTTCCAGCCACTTCCCGACCAAGCAGCCTTGCGGCGACGAATGCCCCAAACAGGGGACTTGTTGCTGGGCAGGGGCTTAGCCATGGGAAGGTGCAGGAACGCCGGCCAAAGGGATCCTAACCTGTTGCTGGGCAACGCCGGCTTCGCCGGGCGCCGGGCCAAAGCGGGCTTCCAGCTCCCGCTGAGAGTCGAGCAGATGGCGATGCTGAACCTGAACATTCAGGTCGGGAAGAACGTGGTTGCCGGCAGGGACAGTCCAAGGCTGCAAATCCTGGGCCAGGCGCTCCACCAGGGCCACCGAGCGGTGCTGACCGCCGGTACAGCCGATAGCCAAAGTCAGGTGGGGGCGACGCTCTGCGCGGTAGTGGGGCCAAAACGCTTTGATCAGGGACAAGATGTGCTGGTAGGTGGATTGTGTGATGGGATCCGCAAACAAGAACTCCTGCAGCAGGGGATCCTGCCCGGTAAGGCGGCGCAGATGGGGCTGAAAGAAGGGGTTGGGCAAAAAGCGCACATCAAATAGCAAGTTGGCATCGGGGGGAACGCCGTACTTGAAACCGAAGCTGACCAACCTTAGGTTGAGGGGCTGGGGGATCCCTTGCACCAAAGCTTGCAATTGCTGCCGCAGTTGCTGGGCATTGAGGTCGGAGGTATCCAACCAGTGGGTGCAGCGTTCCCGCACCGGGGCCAGAGCCAGCCGCTCTTGCTCAATGGCCTCCCACAAACCGGCAGCTTCCCCGTAGGGATGGGGACGGCGGTGGGCGCTGAGACGGTTGAGCAACACTGGGGAGCGGGCCTCCAAGAATAGGAAAGGGATCCCTTGCGATTGCACCCAAGCAGCCAGGGTGGGAACTTGATCCCGGTACTCCTGGGCGTGGAGATTCAAGCTGATGGCCAAAGCAGCGTGATGGGTCCGCATCGCCTCAACCAAGGGGATCACCTGGGCAGGCGGGATCCCTTCTAGGCCGGTGTACCCCAGTTGTTCCAACTGCTGGATGGCCAAAGTTTTCCCGGATCCCGTCAGGCCGGCAATGACCAGAACGGGGGGCGCGACTGACATGGGTTTATCCTGCATGGAGCTTATTCTAGGGCGAGGGGCGGCCAAAACAAGTGCTGCAAGGGAGGGATCCCTGCCGGCTCAGCCATACAGGGCGCCCAGAAACCATCCTCTCAGGTTGGCGAGGCTTTGGTAGCTTTTTTATCCATTTTCTCATCCGGTGCCGCCGGTCTCAGGAGGGGAGCGCTGGGGCAGAGATCCACCAAAAAACATTGCTGGCACAGAGGCTTGCGGGCAGTGCAGACGGCCCGCCCGTGGTCGATCAGACGGATAGACCAGTTCTCCCAATCCGCCTGCGGCAACAACTGCATCAGATCCTTTTCGACGCGCACGGGATCCTCGTGCTCAGTGAGGCCGAGGCGGCGGCTGAGGCGCTTAACATGGGTATCGACGGTAACCCCGGCATGGATGCCAAAAGCATGAGCCAACACCACATTGGCCGTCTTGCGGGCTACGCCGGGTAGGGTGAGCAGCTCCGGCATGGTGCGGGGCACTTGGCCACCGAAATGGCTTAAGATCCTGCGGCAGGCTTCCTGAATGTGTTTGGCCTTGTTGCGATAGAAGCCGGTGGAATGGATGAGAGCCTCGATCTCCTCTCGCGGCGCTGTCGCCAGGGCCTGGGCATCCGGGAAGCGACGAAACAGCTCTGGCGTTACCTGATTCACCCGCTCATCCGTACACTGAGCCGAGAGGATGGTTGCCACCAAGAGCTGCAGCGGCGTCTGGTAGTGGAGGGCACAGGTGGAGTTGGGGTAGTGGCGCTTCAGCCGGAGCAGGATCTCCAAAGCTCGCTGGCGCAAGGCCCGTTTGCTGGCCATCTTCCCCTAGCCCGACCCGGTGACAATGGCGAGGGTGTCTTTGAAGATCAGCACCACCCCCAATCCCAGCAACAACACCAAGCCCGTCTGCATCACCCGCTCCTCCAGATGCTTGGGCAGCCGTTTGCCGCGAATCGCCTCCAGGATCAAAAAGGCAATGTGTCCCCCGTCCAAGGCGGGCAGGGGCAACAGGTTGAGAAAGGCCAGATTAATGCTAATCAAAGCGGTGAAATTAAACAGGCTGGCGGCGTCATCGCGGGCCAGATCCGCCCCAATCTTGACGATCCCCACCGGGCCGGAGACCTGAGCAGCCGTGCTTTGGAAATTCTGCAGCAACTGCTGCAGGCCGTTCAGATTGAGCATCACCACCCGCTGGTAGGCATTTCCCGCCTCCGTGAGGATCTCAGCCACACTCTGAGGGGGACGCAAGGTCACCTCCTGGTGGGGGGCCAAGGTCACTCCAATGGCCACCGTCTCTCCCCGCACCTCTGGGATCACCGTCAATTGCAGGGGATCCCCTTCCCCACGCTGCACCTCCAGGGGAATGGGCCGGTTCTCGCTGCTGCGGATCAGCACCTGAAAATCGTTCAGAGCTGCCAAGGCCGCCGTCTCGTCGGCAATCCCCCTGTAATCGCGATCGGCTGCCTGCAACACCACATCCCCTGCCTTCAGGCCGGCCCGCTCCGCCGGGCTATCGGGCATCACCTGAGGGATGAGAATGCCGGGATGGAGGCGCGTTACCGAGGGGATCCCCACCGAGGCGAACATCAACACCAGCACCAGATAGGCGAAGAGCAGGTTGGCCATCACCCCTGCACTCATCACCACCAGGCGATCCAGCACGGGGCGGTTTTTCAGCAGATCCGGGTCGTCGGGGGGGTAGGGAGAATGTTCATCCTCGTCAGGAAAGCCCACGTAGCCCCCCAGCGGCAGGGCGCGAATGGCGTACTCTGTCTCCTTGCCCTGGTATCGCCACAACACCGGGCCAAACCCCAGCGAGAAGCGGTTGACGTGGATCCCTTGGAGTTTGGCTGCCGCAAAGTGCCCTGCCTCATGCACCAGGATCAGCAGGGCGAGAATGGCGATGGAGAGGAGAACAGACATGCGCTAGCTCTGAAGAAGGCACAGAAGAAAGAAGTGGGGAGCAGAGAGCCACCCGAGGCTATTTATCAAGGCACATAGTCCAACACATGATAAAGAACCCTAAAGGAATCTCACAAAAACCTACAGGGCCCCTCAGAATACCTGCTCCACCTCCAAAATATCGGGAATGCTCTCCCGCAACTTGCGCTCAATGCCCATCTTTAGAGTCATGGTCGAGCTGGGGCAGGCTCCACAGGCCCCCTGCAAGCGCAGCTTGACCACCGGGCCATCGATTTCCACCAATTCCACATTGCCCCCATCGGCCATCAAGTAAGGACGCAGCTCGTTCAGGACTTTCTCGACGTTCTCGGTATTGAGTTCCAGTGCTTGTGCCATGGTTGCTTTTAGCCTCGTTGAGATTTGGATTGTAGCGGTTTCTGATACATTCACGCTGAACTC
>NZ_JANSHQ010000513.1:0-1116 GCF_047461715.1 Synechococcus sp. R8-2
CAGGACGAGCGCCGGGAGGATGCCACAGAAGATGGGTGGGTCTGCACCTGCCAACTTGATTCTGAAATGGGAGCGATGCCGAGACAGGGTGCGCTAAGATGCGGTTCCAAGCGATAATGGCCTTAGCAACTTGCCCTACAGGGATCCGCTGCGATGGAAGCGTTTTTCGAGTTTCTCTGGTCGGCTTCGGCCATCTTGCTGGTGATCTTGGTGCTGCTGCACAGCCCTAAGGGGGATGGGTTGGCGGGCATTGGCGGGCAGGCCCAGCTGTTCTCCAGCTCCAAGAGTGCTGAGCAAAACCTCAACCGCATCACCTGGACGGTAGCGACCCTTTTCCTCTCCATCAGCGTGGTGTTGGGGGCGGGCTGGCTCTCGGCAGCCACAGGGCCATAGGGATCCCTTTCCGTGTTGGCGATTTACCTGCATGGATTCGGCTCTGGGCCGCAGTCGGCCAAGGCAACTTTCTTTCGGCAGCGGCTGCAGCAGGTGGGGATCCCTGTTCAGGTGCCTGATCTGAACCAGGACAATTTTGCCCAGCTCACCTTGACCCGCCAGATCCAGCAGGTTTCCAGCCAGCTTGCCGAGATGAACTACCCGCCTGTCACTCTCATCGGCTCTAGCTTGGGGGGCCTGGTGGCTGCTTGGGTTGCCGAACGACAACCCTGTGTGCAGCGCTTGGTGCTCTTGGCGCCGGCTTTTGGCTTTTTAGGCCATTGGCTGCCGCGGCTGGGGGCAGAGGCGGTGGAGACTTGGCAGCGAACCGGACAACTCATGGTGTTTCACTACGGAGAAGGCCGCCCTCTCCCTTTGGAGTACGGCTTTGTCGCCGATGCCCAGCGCTACCCGGATGGGGGGTTACGACGGCCTGTGCCCACCCTAATTGTGCACGGGATCCAAGACGACACCATCCCCATTCAAGCCAGTCGAGACTATGTGGCCCGTCGCCCCTGGGCCCAACTGGTGGCGGTGGAGAGTGACCACGCCCTGACGGATGTGTTGGATCCCATTTGGCAGATCACCAGCCGCTTCTGCGGGTGGGGGATGGAGACGGGGCAGTAGGGTTGTTAAGGGGATCCCTGTCCCGTGCTTGCCCATTCGCGAAAGCGTCGCGTAGCG
>NZ_JANSHQ010000514.1:0-1614 GCF_047461715.1 Synechococcus sp. R8-2
AAGGTTCGCTTCGCTCCCGGCCACCGTTCCCAGAAGGATCCCAGCAGCAGCGTCAGCACCCAAAACCCCGGCATGGGCCAGGTGGGCAAGATGGGCCGGTAGCCTCCCATCAAGGTAAAGGCCAACACCAGCGGTAATCCACAGGCCAGGATCAAAAGGTGCTTGAGCTCTTCATCCGTCAGCCGCATCCCGCGGAGAATCTGCAGGGCCACCCGACCCGTCCCTGCCAAACTCGCCCACCCCAAAGGGATCCCCAAGCTGGGGAACAGGTAAAAGATTTCAGAAAGGATCGTCAGCCCCAGCGCTTGCAGTTGATACCCTGCCTCCGGCACCGCCCGCCCCGCCTGAAAGCGAAAGGAGACCCAATCCTGCTGGGCGTTCCAGATCAGCACCGGGCTGAAGGCCAGCACAAAACCCAGCACCGCCAGCACCGTCCAGCCCGACCTCAAGGCGCAGCGATGAACTGGGCTGAGCAGACAAAAGAGTACCAGGCCGAACCCCAAAGCCAAGCCGTGGTACTTCCCCAAGCAGGCCAGCCCCACCAAGAGACCTATGAGCGCTAGCCTAGGCCCTGGCCGATAGCGAGCCGCCCCATAGACTCCCAATTTCCCCTGCCCCAAAGGCACCGGAAAAAACTCCTGAGCGGCCACCCACAAGGTTGCTGCCGTAAAAAAGACCAGCGGACTATCCGGCAGGGTCAGCACCCCAAACCCAATCCAAAGGATGGGTGCGATGCTGATAGCCGCCAAGCTGATCAGTCCTGCCCGATCAGAGAAAAGGCGTGCTCCGGTGTAGTAAAGGAGTAGGGAAGAGCCAGAATACAGCAGCAGGGATCCCAGTCGAATAGAAAAAGCCGACACCTGGCCGGTCAAGGCAGGCCCCAAGCCCGTTGTCCAGGCCACCAGCGGCGGATGGTCAAAATAGCTCCAATCCAGATGGCGGGTGTAGAGGTAGTAGTAGGCTTCGTCAAAGCCCGGCGGCAAAAGGGCAGCCACCAGGCCCCGCATGAACAAGCCCAACCCCAGGATTAGCCAAACCGCTCTAGGCAATGGAGGGGATCCCTTTTGGCAAATCGACAGATCTAACTTACCTTTAACACCCTCCGGGTCTACGTCCCTTTAGCAATCTGAGCAATCCGATTTTTTTTGTCTCCAGCAAAATGACCGGACACCCCAAAAATTGACCCAGCTTCTCGGCCTCTGCCCGCGCCTCTGATTCACCGCCACTGGAGATGGATAGCAAAGGCTTCTGTGATTGCAATGTCACCTCTACCGAAAAGCTAGTATCGCCATCAGAATCTGTCCTGGCCTGAACCGTGACCTGCTGCACATCTCGGAAGGAATAAGTTTTCTGCCCTCGTGATCCAAAAGGAGTGAGGTACTCCTCCTGGATTTGGTACAGGGAGCTGTCCAAAGTCACGCGGCGGCGCCACAAAGCCGATATCAGCATAGAAACCCCTATCAAAAGAAATGGCAATGAGACGAGGGAACAGATGAGGGAACACAAGATCACAATCACTAAAGCTCCTAAGTCGAACTTATCGCTATCTACCAAGAGCTGACTCTCTGTGCCGTTCACAAAAGACTGAATGCGCCTTGCCAGTTCCTGAGCCTC
>NZ_JANSHQ010000515.1:0-2360 GCF_047461715.1 Synechococcus sp. R8-2
GGCTCCTGCAATTTCTAGCTGATGGGTAGCCAAAAAATGTTGTATGGCCTGATGGATATCTTTATGGATATCTTTTGCAACTGTAATGGCCGCAGATCGTCTGTTGGCTGTGCAAGGGCTAGGCCGTACTGCAGATCACACAACCTTCTCGGCAAACCGTAAGCTCCTTCTCTCCTTCTCCTCAGTAAAAGATAAAATAGGGCGATTTAGATTCCGAGCATTCCAGGCCGCCGATGGGAAACAGTCAAACCGGGGAGATGGTTCAATCGGAAAAACAGGCTTTCCTAGAACGGTGGCATGACATTCTCGCCCCCAACTCCCTGGGCTACCGCATTCGGCTGTTGTCTCAATTGGTGCGGCGGAAGTTCCAGTCCTATTTAGAGCCTTTTGGCCTGACCATCTCCCATTGGGTGGTGCTCTGCTGCCTCTGGGAAGAAGACGGGATCCCTACTTCCACTATTTGTGAGCGCTTGCAGCAGTTGGGGGGCACCATGACCGGGGTGTTGGATGGCATGGAAAAACGGGAGCTGATCCGGCGGCAGCGAGATCCTGAGGATCGGCGGATTTGGCGGGTCTACCTCACACCTGCAGGGGAGGAGCTGAAAGACGTTTTACCCCCTCTGATTTGGCAGTTGCGGGAGCAAACCTACGGCTGTCTCAGCCCAGAAGAACAGGCAACCCTCTCGCGGTTGGTGGATCGGCTGATCGCCCATCTGTCAGTGGATCCAGATGCGGTTGTGCTGGCGGAGCCAAGTCAATAGTCTTTATCTTGAGAGCGCCTTTGAGGGAGGGCGGAGCTTTGTCTGGCGATTTGCTGATCCGAAATGCTGAGCTGCTGGTGCCGGAAGGGGATCCCTGGCGGGGAGATGTGCTGGTGCGGGAGGGGCGCATTGCCCAAATCGGCCAAAACCTCTCGCCAGAAGGGGTGGCCAAGGTCATCGACGCCGAGGGCCATACCCTGATGCCGGGGGTTATCGATCCCCAAGTTCACTTCCGCGAGCCGGGCCGAGAGCACAAAGAAGACCTGCAGACGGGATCCTGGGCCTGTGCCCGGGGCGGGGTGACCAGCTTTTTGGAGATGCCCAACACCGACCCCCTGACGATTGACCAAGCGACGCTGGATGACAAGCTGGCCCGTGCGGCCAGCAAGTGTGTGGTCAATTACGGCTTTTTTATCGGGGCCACTGCCGATAACTTAGAAGAGTTGCAAACGGTGCAGGGAGCCTGTGGCATCAAAATCTTCATGGGATCCATGCATGGGCCCCTGTTGGTGGATGATCAGGCGGCGCTGGAGCGGATTTTCGGGGAAACGGATCCCAACTTTTTAATTGCCGTCCATGCCGAAGATTTGTCTCGCATCACAGCTCGTAAGGCCCTGTTTGCCGGACGCACAGACGTAGCTGTTCACTCGCAAATTCAGGACGAGGAATCGGCCCTGATCGCCTCACGGCGGGCTTTGGACTTGGCCACCCGCTACCGCCATCGGCTGCACATTTTGCACCTCTCCACCGGCCTAGAGGTCGAGCTGCTGCGCCAGCACAAGCCAGCTTGGGTGACGGCAGAGGTGACCCCCCAACACCTACTGCTCAGCACCGCCGATTACGCTCGTCTGGGATCCCTGGCCCAGATGAACCCCCCCCTGCGGGATCCCGCTAACCTGGCCCAACTGTGGCAGGGGCTGCACGACGGGATCCTGGATTGCATTGCCACCGACCATGCCCCCCATACTTTGGAAGAAAAGGCTCAGCCCTACCCCCACTCCCCCTCGGGTATGCCGGGAGTAGAGACGGCCTTGCCCCTGATGCTGACTGCAGCGCAGCAGGGCCGCTGCACGCTGGCGCAGGTGGTGCGGTGGATGTGTGAGGCGCCGGCCCGCCTCTACGGGATCCCCAACAAAGGGCGGCTGCAGGTGGGCTACGACGCCGACCTGGTGCTGGTGGATCGCCACACACCCAAACCGGTGCGGCGGGAAGAGCTGCTGACCAAATGCGGCTGGAGTCCCTTCGAGGGCTGGGAATTGGTGGGCTGGCCCCTAGTCACGATCGTGGGCGGACAGATTGCCTTTCAAAACGGCCAGGTGGATCCCTCGGTGCGGGGAAAGGCTCTTCAGTTTCAGCGCTAGCCAGGGATCCCTGCTATCCCGCAAGGGCTTCCGATAGCAGCAGGACAGAAGTGGCGCAGTAGCCTATCCTAGCTTCCCTCTCCCTTTGTGGGAGAGAAGCCAGGCCTGAGGGCGGGATGGCGCAAAAGCATCAGGAACGGTCTCAGGCTGGTTTGCCGATCACCACACACCTCGGCCTGCTGGGTCCGGCAACTCTGGCCCACAAACTCGTGTTACTGTAAACTACCCGGCTCCGACC
>NZ_JANSHQ010000516.1:0-5082 GCF_047461715.1 Synechococcus sp. R8-2
GCTCCGCACCGCTACCGCGACCGTACACAGGGCTGCTCCAGCAGAGGATCCTGCTGCATCATACCGGATGTTGGAGGTCAGCTGGGATCCCGGGGAAACTCAGGCCACTCCCAGATGGGATCCGTGGAGCGCACTCGGTGCATTCCTGCTTCCGCAAAGCGGGCGAAGGCGGCCTCCGCCTGTTCGCTGAAATCCACAACGCCGGGAATCACCACCGGCGAGGTGCAGTCCTCCAGAAGGTAGACTTTCTTGGCCAAGCTGGGATCCGTGGCTTGGATTTCCTGCAGCAGGTCACTCACCGTCCAGGCCACGCAATGGCTTTTGGCTTGGCCAGCCACGATCAGCGCATCAAACTGCAGCAGGTGGCGGATGAGGAGCTCATTTTTCTCGTCGATGGGATCCCCTTCCGGCCCAGTCAAAACCTCCGGGCTAAGCACGGAATAATTTTCCGTCAAGGGATTGGCTCCCTTGAGCTGCAGGCTGGGCTGGCTGCAGCGGGCCATGCTGTGAAAGAAAATCGCCTCCTCCACCGCTGGCACCAGGGCATGGCCAATCCCCCCCAGCATGGAGTGGTAGGGCCAGACGATGAGGGGATATTTTCCCCCCTGCTCCAACTGCTCGGCGTAGTGCAGAGCGTAGACCTGCAACCGGGTTAGATCCCCTTGGGTCAGGCTGGCGGCTACAGCCGGGTTCACCCGCCACCGCCCGCAGCGGATATCGGCTGCCGAAATGGCCGTGGCCGGCTCAGGATGGGCTCCCTGCGCGTCCACCCAAAAGACGGGGTGGAAGATCTGCATGGCCGTGTGGGTGTCGAGGGTGGCAACAATCTGGGTGATGCAGGCCAAATTGCGGTAGATGAACTGACAAAGCCGGCGATTATCTTCCACCGCTCCCAACCCGCCGGAACCGGCCACAAACAACTCAAAGCCGGGAATGCAAAAGGTGTTCTGCACATCAATGAGCAGCAAGCCCGCCCGCACCCGATCCGCCTCTGCCGGCGGGATCCCTTGCTCCTTGGCCCAGAGCTCGGCTTCTGCTGCCCGCTGTTGGTAGGGCACGCGCCAAATCTCTCCCACCCGCTCCGGATCAAAGTGGGGGGGAAGGCCCGCTGGAGCCTTAACAGTTAGCTCCTGTAGAGTGGTATTCATGGCGTTCTTCCGGTGGGGGCTGGATTGACCAGGCTTGCACAAGCTTGATCTAAGGTTAATCTAAGGTTAAAGGAAGTCGGGCTGGTACTTATGGTTGGTTTCACTATAAGTTGGGGAAGAGGTTTTGTCCAGATGGCCGCCTGTGTTCTCGGCTAAGTTTGGATTTGGCGTCTTGTTGAGACCGATTTTTCGAGCTTTTCGGGGGTTGCGGTGCTTCTGGTGGATCCCGGACAGGCAGGCTTACTTATGGTAAGTTTCACTATAACCTTGGCGACAGCTCTCTGCTCGATCCCATCGCTCCCCATCGGCTTCTGCCTTGAGGTTTTTTCATGTTGAGCCCTGATTTCTCGTCGTTGCGGCCCCAAGACTATGGCCTGCTAACCGACCTGTACCAGTTCACCATGGCCGCCTGCTACGTGGGGGAAGGGCTAGAGTCTCAGCCCGCTGCCTTTGAGCTGTTTGTGCGGCGGCTGCCCACCGACTATGGCTACCTAATCGCCATGGGGCTCACCCAGGCAGTGGACTATCTGCAGCAACTGAGCTTCGCCCCCGAGGCTTTGCGAGCGCTGCGGGAAACGGGCATTTTCGCCGATGCGCCGGAGCGCTTTTGGGAGCTGCTGGCCCGCTGCCGGTTTGAGGGGGATGTGTGGGCGGTGCCGGAAGGAACCGCCATTTTCGCCAACCAGCCCCTGTTGCGGGTGGAAGCCCCCCTCTGGCAAGCCCAACTGGTGGAGACCTATCTGCTGTCCACCTTTAACTACCAGACCCTGATCGCCACCAAGGCGGCCCGTATGCGAGATGCAGCAGGGGATGAGGCCATTTTGTTGGAGTTCGGCACCCGGCGAGCTTTTGGTCCCCAGGCGGGGCTGTGGGCAGCCCGGGCGGCTCTGGCGGCAGGGTTCAATGCCACCTCCAACGTCTTGGCAGCCCTGAAATTGGGGCGCAAGCCGGCAGGAACCATGGCCCATTCCCTAGTGATGGCCATTGCTGCTCTCTCGGGAGACGAAACCCGCGCCTTTCAATCCTTTCGGCGCTACTTTCCCCAAGCTGCGCTTCTAATCGATACCTACGATCCCATCCAAGGGGCGCGCACAGCAGCCCAGCTCTTTGCGGCCAGAAGCCCAGATCAACTGGGATCCCAGGGGGAAATCGGCGGGGTGCGCATCGACTCGGGAGATTTGGAAGATCTCTCTCGCCGGGTGAAACAAATTTTGCCTCAAGGCGCCCCGGTGTTCGTCAGTGGGGATTTGGACGAATACGAGATCGAGCGCCTGCATCGCTCCCAAGCCCCCATCAGCGGTTATGGGGTGGGCACCCGCCTGGTGACCGGAGAAGGCGTGAACGGGGTGTACAAATTGGTGGAAATCAACGGGATCCCGGTGGCCAAAGCTTCCTTTGCCAAAGCCACCCTTCCCGGTCGCAAGCAGATCTTTCGCGGCCCTGAAGGAGACTTGTTGGGCCATGCTGACGAGCCCCCGCCTCCTGGCTACGAACCGCTCTTGCGCAAAGTTATGGAAAAAGGGCTGCTGCTGGATCCCTTGCCGGATCTGGAAGCCATTGCCCGCACCAGCCGCGCCTCTGTGCTGTGCCTGCCCCAGGGAGTGCGACAACTGCGCCAGCCGGATCCCTGGCCCATGGCCCTGACTGCCGCTTTGCAGCGGTTGAAAGACCACACCCTCGGTCAGGACTGTGCCTCGGCGGGCCCTGCCTGAGGAGAAGGAGTCCCGCTGCACTATAATGTTCTAGCTTCAAGGTCTCCGCTTTGAGGTTTGAGTTTTGCCATTGGACTTGAGCCTCAGGCCATTTTGATTTTTGGTGTTTTCCTAGTCTTTGCCCCCAGCTCTATGACCCAACGTGCCCTAATTACCGGCATCACCGGACAGGATGGCTCCTATCTGGCCGAGCTGTTGTTGAAGAAAAACTACGAAGTTCACGGCATCATCCGCCGCGCCAGCACCTTCAACACCGACCGCATCGACCACATCTACGTGGATGCCCACAACCCCCAGGCCAGGCTGTTTCTCCACTACGGGGATCTCACGGATGGCACCACCCTGCGCAGGATTTTGGAACAGGTGCAGCCGACGGAAGTGTACAACCTGGGGGCCCAATCCCACGTGCGGGTGAGCTTTGATGCGCCGGAATACACCGTCGATGCAGTGGCCATGGGCACGCTGCGTCTTCTAGAGGCCATCCGCGACTACCAGCAGCGCACCGGGATCCGGGTGAAGTTTTACCAGGCAGGCTCCTCGGAGATGTTCGGCCTAGTGCAAGAGATCCCGCAAAAGGAAACCACCCCCTTCTACCCGCGCAGCCCCTATGCCTGTGCCAAGGTGTACGGCTACTGGCAGACGGTCAACTACCGCGAAGCCTACAACCTCTTCGCCTGCAACGGTATCTTGTTCAACCACGAAAGCCCACGGCGAGGGGAAACCTTTGTAACCCGCAAGATCACCCGCGCCGTCAGCCGCATTGTGGCCGGCAAACAGGACAAGCTCTACCTGGGCAACCTGGATGCCAAGCGGGACTGGGGCTACGCCAAAGACTACGTCGAGGGGATGTGGATGATGCTCCAACAACCCCAGCCGGATGACTATGTGCTGGCTACCGGGGAAACCCACACTGTGCGCGAGTTTGTGGAACGGGCCTTCGCGCTGGTGGGCCTGCCGATTACCTGGAAAGGCTCCGGCCAAGCCGAACAGGGGTTGTACAAAGACCAAGTGTTGATCGAGATCGATCCCCGCTACTACCGCCCAACCGAGGTGGATCTGCTGTTGGGGGATGCTTCAAAAGCCAAGCGAGTCCTAGGATGGGAGCCCAAGGTGAGCTTCCCGCAGTTGGTGGAGCTGATGGTGCTGGCCGACTTGGAAGCCATCGGCCTGGATCCGGATCCCATCTTGGGGGAACGGCGCACCCTCAACGGCTTGCTTAGCGAAGATCGCGCTTTCATCCGCACCCAGCTGGGGGTTCACTACGACTGACAGGGTGAATACAACGGTGGAGACGGGATCCCAAAAGACAGCCTTGACCCCTTGTCCAAAGCAGGAACTAAACGCTTAATATAGTAGATCGCCGATTCTTTTGGTGCCTCGTCCTCTTGCTCCCCAGCTGACCATCTCTTGCTGACTTTGTTTGCTGATTTCGGAGAAATGCCCGCATGTCCCGCTACACAGGCCCCCGCCTAAAAATTATTCGTCGCTTCGGGGGACTTGATCTGCCCGGCTTGACGCGCAAGCGCCCCAAAAATACCAACCCGCCCGGTATGCATGGCGCCGAGCGCAAGAAAAAATCCGAATATGCCATTCGCTTAGAAGAAAAGCAGAAGGTGCGCTTCAACTACGGGCTGAGCGAGCGGCAGATGATCCGCTACATGCGCAAGGCACGGCGCTCCAAGGGATCCACCGGTTTGGCCTTGCTGCAAATGCTGGAAATGCGGTTGGATTGCATCGTGTTTCGTCTGGGCATGGCTCCAACCATTCCGGCAGCTCGGCAGCTTGTGAGCCACGGCCACATAGAGGTTAACGGCCAAAAGGTAACCATTCCCAGCTATGGCTGCAAAGTGGGGGATGTGATTACAGTAAAAAACAAGGAATCTTCCCGCAAGCTGGTGGCCGCCTACGCGGAGTATCCGGGGTTGTTTTTGCCGGACTACCTGGAGTTTGACAAAGAAAAGCTGCGCGGACGCATCAAGGAATTGCCCCCCCGCGAGCAAATTTGCGCCCCGGTCAACGAGCTTTTGGTGGTTGAGTTCTATTCCCGCAAGCTCTAGGGATCCCCTTTTGTGGCCATTGCAAATTGCAGGGGAATTTTGGGCAGTTTGACGTTCTCCTCACCCTTGAGGCCGGGGGATTTTTCACGGTTTGTTTTTTGTAGCGTTTCCCCTGCTCATCGCTCCTGTTGGCGATGCGTAGCGTTAGCTAGACCGCCGGGAAGC
>NZ_JANSHQ010000517.1:0-1293 GCF_047461715.1 Synechococcus sp. R8-2
GAGGCTTCACCCCTTTGTCGTGGACTGCTTGCCGAGCTGGTTTTCCTGACGCAACGCCTAAGCTACGATAAAAGGTCTGCCTACCAGTATGGGGTATTGGGCTGGAGTTGGGTTTGGATGCGTTTTGACTTCAGGATTGGGGTGCAGCGGTCATGGCGGCCATTTTGATTGTCGACGACGATCCGACGATTCGGCTGGTGTTGAAGCGATCCCTGGAACGACAGGGCTACACCGTGGAGATGGCCAGCAACGGTTCCGAGGGGCTGGAGCAAGCCCACCTGCTGGTGCCGGGGCTGATCATCTGTGACTGGATGATGCCGGACATGGATGGGCTGGAGGTTTGCCGACGCATCAAAGCCGATCCCAAGTTTTCCACGACGTTTTTTATTTTGCTCACCGCCCGCACTGAGGTGGAAGACCGCATCCAGGGCCTGGATGCCGGAGCAGATGAGTTTCTAAGCAAGCCCATCGACCCCAATGAGTTGCGGGCACGTGTGCGAGCCGGATTACGCTTGCACCAGCTCAGCTATGACCTGCAGCAGCAAACGGCCAGGTTACGGGCAGAATTGGCCGAGGCGGCCAGCTATGTGCGTTCTCTCCTGCCGGAGCCGGCCTATTTTCCCGACTGCAAAGTGACCCTCGAGTGGCGCTTTTTACCCTCCCAGGAATTGGGGGGAGATTCGTTTAACTATCATTGGCTGGATGAGGAACACCTGGCCATCTATCTGCTGGATGTGTCGGGGCATGGGGTGGGATCCGCTCTGTTGTCGGTGTCGGTGATGAACCAGTTGCGCACTCAAGGCTTGGCCGATGCCGATCCCCGCCAGCCGGACGCGGTCTTGCGCGCCCTCAACCACTCTTTTCAAATGGGATCCCACCATGAGATGTACTTCACCCTTTGGTATGGGGTTTATCAGCCGGGATCCCGTCTGCTCTCTTTTGCCAGTGCCGGCCACCCACCTGCCCTGCTCATCCAGGGTCAGGATTCGCTCCTGCTGAAGACTGCCAACTTGCCCATTGGCATTTTGCCCGACCTCACTTTTCAAAGGGATCAGGTGCGGATCCCCGAGAACAGCCATCTCTACCTGTTCAGTGATGGAGTTTACGAAGTCATAAACCCCCAGAGAGAAATCTGGGGGCTGGACAATTTGATAGCCCTGCTGAGCAAGGGCGCTGGCAATAGTTTGGATCAGGTGATCCATCAGGCCCAATCCTTTCAGGGGCGGACGGACTTTGAGGATGATTTCTCCCTGCTCCGGATCAGCTTTGGTTAGGTTGTGTTGATCTTTCATT
>NZ_JANSHQ010000518.1:0-8407 GCF_047461715.1 Synechococcus sp. R8-2
GTCGGAGCCGGGTAGTTTACTGGGGCTATCGTCGTCGCGCTCGCAGCACCGAGATCCTGCAAAAGTTGACAGAGGCTTACCCCAGCCGGCGGCGGGCTACCCTTCTCTGGCAGCATCTTCATCAGCAGTTTGGGCCGGCGTTGCTTGCTTCTGTGCCAGACGAATGGCTAGGACGGTTGGTGGGGGTGTCGGGAGATCTGATCCAACGTTGCCGCCAAGAAATGAGGATCCCTGCTGGCGCTTTGGGCTGCAGAGAGCAAGATTGAGACGGGGGGAGCCCAAGAGAGAAACTCGAGCGCTTGTTTCACCAAAAGACAAGCTGCTGCCGCCTCAACCCCAGCAAAAGGACGGCAAAACACTTGGTCAAAGGAATTGGTGGCTTTCCGGCTGCAACACTATCTCGCTCGGTACAGCACCAGCGGGCGCTGTAAGGGCAAAGCAGATGGCTTCCGCAGCCGTGGCAGGGCTGAGCATCTTGTCTCGCTGCACCTTCAGGCTGATGGGATCCCAGAAGGGTGAGTCGATGCCCCCGAAGTAAAACAGCGTAAATCTGACCCCAAAGCGCTTCAGCTCATCGGCCATGCACTTGCTAAACCCGACCACCCCAAACTTGGCCGCACAGTAAGCAGAGGCCATCGCCATGGGATAACGTCCAAGGACGCCGGGAAAATTGAGGATGTGGCCGGATTTTTGCTCCCGCATGGGGTTGGCAGCCAGTTGGCTGGTGTAGAAGCTGCCCTTCAGGTTGACCGCTATCATCCGCTCTAGGTCTGCGGGGGTTAGCTGGGGAGCAGGCTTCAGGATCCCGGCCCCGGCCAGGTTAATCAGCACGTCAATGCGCCCATGCTTTTGCACCGTTTGGTTGACCAGTGCCTCTACCTGGGCATAGTCCGTCACATCAGTGGGGATCCCCAATCCAGAGGCAGCCCCCAAAGAGGCTGATTTCTCCACCAGAGCTCGCAGGGGCTCTTCTCGCCGAGCGGCCAACACCAGATGGGATCCGGCCTGAGCCAGCATGGGCACCAGGACGCTGCCGATACCCCCTGTTGCCCCTGTGATCAAAATAACTGCCTGCGATAGCGGAGAAGACACGTTACGTTTCTTAAACTCTTTTTCCCATCATACACAGGGATCCCGACAAGCCAGTCACAGCCCCACTGGATCCCTCGACAGAGGTCATCTGAGCGGTGGAGAAGACAGGAAAGGCTGGTACAGCCACAACCCACTGAACCCCAGGGTTAGGAGAGTGAGGGGCAGGCCAAAGCGCAGATGTTCCCCAAACGAAAGCACATAGCCTTTTTTGGCCGCTGCCTCGACTGTGATCAAATTGGCCACCGCCCCAAATAGTGTCAAATTGCCTGCCAAAGTGGAGCCAGCAGCCAGCAACAGCCAAGCGGTGGTCTCCTGTCGGGGCAGGAACGATTGCAGCAACAGCACCGCCGGCACATTGGAGATGAGGTTGGATAAAACGGCCACACTACTCAGCAGGGCAAGAGGGGATCCCGCCAGACTCTCTGCCAAGGATCCCAAGCCCATCCCCCAAACAGTGACCAGCTCTCGCGTTGCCCGCGTTAGGATGAACAGCCCGGAAAACATCACCAGCAGATTCCAGTCCACCTGCCCCAAAAATCGCTCCGGCTTCAGCCTGCGGGTAATCAACAACAGGGCCGCCGCCACCAAAGCCGATTCTGCCAAGGGAAGTCCGGCTACAAAGGCCACAAACAGCCCCCCCGTAATCACCACGCTCTTGCGCAACAGGGGCGGGTAGAGCCGCAGCGGCAGCCAAGGCACCTGGGCAAAGGGTTTCAACGAGCGCACCTCAGGGTAGTACAACCACAGCAACCCCACTTCCAGCAGCAGCCCTACCACGGCAATGGGGGTCATCTGGGCAGCAAACTCCAGATAGCCGATCCCAGAGAAGGAGCCGATCAGGATATTCTGCGGGTTGCCGCTCAGGGTGGCGACGGATCCCAGGTTGGTGGCTGCCGCCAAGCCCAGCAGATAGGGAATCGGGTTTAACCCCAGCACCGTTGTGACCTGCAAAGTCAGGGGAGTAAACACCAGCGCCAGCGTGTCGTTGAGCAGGAAAGCCGAGAGCAGCCCGCTGCCGAACACCAGCATGATCAACAGGCCAAAGGGGCTGCGGCTCACCCGAATCAAGCCCAGCAAAGCCAACTGAAAAGCCCCCCCATAAGACAAGCTGGCATTTACCACCATCATGCTCAGGAGAAACACAATCGTGGTCGGGTCAATGGCTTCCCAAGCCTGCCGTAGCGACAAGGTCCCCAAGCCAATCAACAGGGCGGATCCCACCAGGGCGATGGTGGCCCGGTTCATACGCAACCTAGGCAGGGATCCCAGTCCCAACCCGACATAGCTCAAACCCAACACCAACCAAGACAGCCCCTGCACCCCCCGATCCCTCCCCCACTTCTTTCAGGATCCCTGATGGGTTCAGCCAATGGCAAAGGCTGGAGTTGAAACAGGCCCAACATTCCCGATACTCAATAAGTCACAAATTAAGTCACAAGAACCAATCATGGTCAGAAACCTTTCGGGATAGTCCAAAAGCTCCGCTGGATCAGCGCGTTTGCCTCGGCGAGCTGCAGACCGAGCAGAGGTGGCGAGAATATCCAAGGTCTGGCCATCGTTCGTAGGATAATGGGAGCCCGCAGACATTGAGTTACCCACCGTTCACTGAGGAGTTGTCCCCTTGGTCAAAGAACGCGTAGAGGTCATCGTCCCGGCCACCACCGCCAACTTGGGGCCAGGGTTCGACTGCATCGGTGCAGCCCTAGAGCTCTACAATCACTTCTATTTTCGCGAGATCCCTTCTGGCCTCAGCATCCACTACCGCGGCAGCGACCACATTAGCCAGAGCAAGGACAACCTGGTGTACCGGGCTTTTTGCCGCGCCTTTGAGCTGCTGAGTAAGCCTGTGCCGGGGGTAGAAATCGAAATTACCCTCAACGTGCCCCTGGCGCGGGGGTTGGGCAGTTCTGCCACCGCCATTGTCGGCGGCTTGCTGGGGGCCAATGCCATTGGGGCGCTTAACTTAGCTCCCGAAACCCTCCTACAACTGGCCATTGCCCTAGAAGGCCATCCAGACAATGTGGTGCCCGCCCTGCAGGGCAGTTGTCAGCTTTGTGTGCAGGGACAGCAGGGGCAATGGGTGTTTTGTCCCGTGGAGTGGCATGAGAGCATTGGCATCCTGGCTGTGGTGCCCAACTTTAAGCTTTCCACCCAAGCGGCCCGCGAGATCCTGCCCAAATCCGTCAGCTTGGCGGATGCGGTTTTTTCCAGCAGCCATCTGGGCCTGCTCATTCGCAGCTTGCAGTCGGGGCGGGTGGACTGGCTGAAGGTGGCTCTGCAGGATCGGCTGCACCAGCCGGCGCGTATGGAGCTGATCACTGGGTTCAAAACGGTTCAAGCTGCAGCCATGGCTGCCGGAGCCTATGGGGTGGTGATCAGCGGAGCCGGCCCCACTCTTCTGGCCCTCTGTGCTCCCGAGAATCGGGAACGGGTGGGATCCGCGATGGTCAGCGCTTGGGCGCAGTTGGATATTGAAGCGGAGGCCAAACTGCTCAACCTGGACCGGCAGGGAGGACGGGTGGTGATCCACTCCCAGCCGTCTGGATAGGAAACTCCCTCTCCAGTCGGGGAGCTACCCTGCTGCCGGGAAGCCGTCTTGCAGCAGCAACACCAAAGGCGGAAGAAATAGCCAAGCCGCCACCATCAAGGATGCCGCTGCCGCCATCAACACCGCTGCCGCCGCGCAATCTTTGGCGATCTCGGCCAGGAGATGGTACTTGCTGCCCAGGGTGAGATCCACCACTGCTTCCAGAGCGGTATTCACCAGCTCCAGCGCCATCACCAAACCGCTGGTTAGGCTAATCACGGCCATTTCCAGGGCGCTCAGCTGCAGGCCCAGCCCAAGGCCAAAGGCCATCACCGCCATCACCATGTGAATGCGCAAGTTGCGCTGGGTGCGGATGGCATAGACCAAGCCCTTGCCCGCGTAGTAGAAACTTTTGCCCAAGTTGTCGGCCACTTGCCAAGAGGGGGGGCGTCGCCAGGGATCCCTTCCCAAAGGCTCGGCACTGGCTGCCCGATCCGCCTCAGATGGCTGCGCTGGGTCTCTGGAATGGACGCGCCGCCGGAACACCGCCAGGCGAGAACGCTCCGGCAACCGACTAGGACTGTTGGCCATGGGCCACCTCCCCATCCAGTTGGATGGCTGCGAGCAACTGTCGCTGTTGCTGCAACATGCGCTGTAGGGACAGTTCATCCGGGTGATCCCACCCCAGCAGATGGAGCAACCCGTGGCTGGCCAACCAGGCCAACTCTTGCGAAAGACGATGCCCCTGCGCCTTGGCTTGTGCGCGGGCGGTGGGCACCGAAATCACAATATCCCCCAGTAGGCGTACCCCCGTTACGTCTTGGATCCCAAAGGGGGCAAACATCTCCTGCGCGGCAAAGGCCAACACATCGGTGGGCTCGTCGAGATGGCGAAACTCGCGGTTGAGCTGGCGGATGTGTTCATCGGAAGTGAGGCAAAGGCTGAGCTCGCATGGCTCCTGGACTCCCAGCTCTTTCAGCCAGATCTCGAACCAATGACGCCAAGTGGCTTCTTCAACCGGGCTGGGGATGTTGAATTGCAGATAGAGATCTAGAGATCCATCCATGCGGGCCTCACTCACACCACGCCCCCTATTCTACTAGTTTGCCCGGATTGGGCCAGGTTTTGTTTCTCTGCTCCGCAAGCTGCTGCAGCACCTGCCGCAGTCGATTCTCCAACAGATGGCAGCCTGAGTCCAAATCCTCTGTCGGGAACAGATCCCCGGCAATGCCCACTGCCCAGGCCCCTGCTTGCAGGTATTCCGCTGCCTTGGCCAAGGTGACTCCCCCGGTGGGGATCAACGGCAGGGATCCCAGCACCGATTGTAGATGGCGCAGGTAGCGGGATCCCCCCATGCTCTCCACCGGAAACACCTTTACTGCCGTTGCCCCCGCCTGCCACGCCCTCCAGATCTCGCTGGGGGTGAGGGCACCGGGCACGATGGGCAGCCCTACTTCCCGACCCCAGCGGATAACTTGCTCATCGGTGAAGGGGCAAACGCAAAACTGGGCTCCTGCCTGCCAAGCCTGCTCCGCCACCTGCCGATCGAGAACAGTGCCCACCCCTATCCAACACTGCGGGTGGTCTTGTCGCAGTTGGGCAATCAGCTCCAGATATTGGGGAACTTGCGTGGTGATTTCAATGTGGCGGATCCCGGCTCGGATGGCCAGCATGGCTCCCTCGAGAGCTTGGGCTGGGCTGGCCCAGAGGCGGATCACGGCAATCAGCGGCTGCTGCCACAGATGGAGTAACCAGGGGTGCTGTGACCCTTTTCTGAAACTGCACTCAGCATCCTCGAATGCCATCTGTAGGAAAATACCCGCTCAGTGTTTTGCAGTTGCTTGGGTTTAGCTTAAGTTTAATTGCAATCCAAAAACGAAAAAGTCAGCCTGCCAATGAAATAATGACAAACCATAAAGCCTAAACGTCTTTTCTTTCAAGGGAAAGCCTAGCAGATGACTCAGGAACAAGCAAAGCCGGTGTTTTATAGGGGCAACTGTTTGCGCGTTCGTGGCCTTTGCCGGAGTGTTTGCTTTTCCCAGCTTTTCACGGCGTTGCTGGTTCCTGCTCTGGCCTTGTTGTCTCCCTAACCGGTGCTGAACTCAGCAGAGAAGAGGAGGAAGATTCCTCAAACCAAAGGTGCCGCAAGGTATCCCGTCTGTATGAGGCAACTTTTTGGTTGGCCTTCTAAGCGTGAGGTTTGCCAGCAGGTGAGCGGCCAGTTTATCGTCATTTCCTAGTTTTTCTAGTCCGTTGAGGTTGCTGCCGCTTGAGTTGCATGCCGTCAGGCCTGTGGGATCCGGAGGTGGAGTCGCTACTGTCTGGCTCTTCTGTTGCTGTTCGGAGTAGCCCTAAATAGCCAGCTCAGGCCCGATTCAGATCCGTGGGGATCTTTGTATCCTTAGGGTCGATGGGTCGGTTGCAGAGGGTGTGAGGAGTGACGAGTCTCAGTCGTGGGGCACACAGGCTAAAAGGGTGGATAGCGCTCGGATTGCTCACCCTCTTGCTGCTGTGGGGGGGTGCCCCGTCTCAGGCGCAGAATGTCAACCAATTGCAACAGCGGCAGCAGCAGATCCAGCAACAAATCCAGAGCACTCAGCGCCGCCTGGGAGAACTGCGCCAAGCAGAAGAAGAAGCCCGCCGCCGCATGGGATCCCTGCAGCAAAACATTCGACAGACCGAATCCAGCCTTCGCGACAATCAGTATCGCTTGGAACAAGCCCAGAAAGCCCTGGAGCAAGCTCAAAAGGAGCTACAGGAGCTGGAAGACCGCCTGAGACGGCAGCAACAGGGCACGGCTGCCCGTTTGCGCTACATGCAGCGACAGGGGGCCGAACATTGGTGGGCTTTGCTGCTCACCAGCCGTGACTTGAACGAGTTTTTCGACCGCCGCCACCAACTGCAACTGTTGATCGAGGCGGATCGGCAGTTGATCCAAGAGCTGCAAGCAATGGCCAAGGAGGTGGATCAACAGCGCATTGCTCTGGAGATGCAGCGCAACGAGATCTCTTTGATTTTGCAGGAGCTGGCCGCCCAGAAGAACCAACTGCAGCAGCAGGCGGTCGCCCAAGAGCAGCTGTTGAGCCGCTTGGCCAACGAACGCGCGGCCTATGAAGCAGCCCAACGGCGGCTGGAAGCCGATTCCCAACAGTTGACTCTCCTCATCCAGCAACTGATCGCCCAGCAGGCCCAACAGCAGGGGGGCAGGGATCCCGTTCAAGGGACGGGCCGATTCATCGCTCCGGTGCGCGGGCCGATCACCAGTGGCTTTGGCTGGCGGGTTCACCCCATCTACCGCAGTCGCCGCTTTCATGCGGGGATCGATTTTGGTGTGCCCACCGGCACTGCGGTGAGAGCCTCCGACCGGGGCACCGTCATCTACGCCGGCTGGTACGGCGGCTATGGCTACACGGTGATTGTGAATCACGGCGGCGGCATCACCACCCTGTACGCCCACAACAGCCGCGTTGCCGTTGGGGTAGGCCAGCAGGTACAGCGGGGGCAAGCAATTGCTGCTTCCGGCTCCACCGGCCTCTCCACCGGGCCCCATGTTCACTTTGAAGTGCGCGTCAATGGCCAACCGGTGGATCCCCGCCGCTACCTGTGAAGCAAAGCCTCCGTCGGCAACAGCTTCAGGGATCCCGCCTGCAATGTCCACCGCACATCGGCAATGGAGGACAGCTCCTCCGGGTCGTGGGAAACCACCAACACCGTCCAGGTGGACTTTAGCCGAGCCAACAGCTCGATCAACTGCCGTCGCACCGACCAATCCAATCCTGCCGTCGGCTCATCCAGCAACAGCAAAAACGGGCCACGGATCAACTGGACGGCCAGGGCCAAGCGCCGCTGTTGCCCGCCGCTGAGGCGGTTTGGGGAGGTATGTAGAGGGATCCCTTCCAATCCCACCTGTCTGAGGGCGTTTTCGATCTCTTTTCTCTGTAGCTCTGGATAACCAAAGCGCATTTCCTCCAGCACCGTCAAGCCGCAAAAGTGGCGCTCTGGAAACTGAAACACCAACCCCGCCATGCTGCGCAAGCGGTTGGGGGAAAGTTCTGCCCCTCCCCAGGTAATCCGTCCTTGGGTGGGCCGCGCCAAGCCAGCCAAAATCTCCAGCAGGGTGCTCTTGCCCGCCCCACTTTTGCCCACGATCAGCCCCAACTGGTTCAGGCCCAACTCAAAGGAAAGATCGTTGAGAATGGGCTGGGAAACGCCTGCCGGATGGTAGGAAAGATGCTGAACTTGCAACATGGGGGGCAAAAGAGGGGGATGCTGTCGTTATTTTGGCACCGGAAGATCCCCGCGCGACAGCTATGGCCCTTCTTCAGCGGGAAGGTCGAAGCTTGGGAAACACCTCTATCCGGAGGAGCAGATTAAGCTAGCCTGAAGGTAGGGTAAATTATCGCTCTGGTTATCCTGATGGCGCAGCCTTCTTCTGCAGATTCTCCTTCGGTTGGGGCGGGATCCCCCCCCCAGCTGAGTTACACCCGCCTGGCCATGCGCAACATGGTGCGCAAAGGCAAGACTTCCCTGCTTCACTTCACCCTGACAGCGGTGGGGTTGGTGGCCCTGCTGGTGGGGCTGGCCTACCTGTTTCACTAAGTTTTCACTGAGTTCCGCGAGAGTGTCCTGGCTATACCCTCTTGCAGTTGTTCCTAGGGCGGGAAAGCCACACCCTGAAAGGTCTTTCTTGTTACACTCCATGTCGCTTCTTAAGCTTTTCCCAAGATTAGGTGTTAGAAGGAACAAGCAGCAATGGCTCCTACGGTTGGACCTACGGTCCGCTTCCGC
>NZ_JANSHQ010000519.1:0-1323 GCF_047461715.1 Synechococcus sp. R8-2
ATGCCCGCTCGGATATCTACTCGCTTGGCGTAGTGCTCTACCGCATGTTGACCGGGCAACAACCTCTGCGACCCAAGAGCGATTCTTTCCCCGGCTGGTACGAGGCCCACAATTACCAACAGCCTCAGCCCTTCGATCGCTCGAATTTGCCCTATGAGATTCCGCTGGAGCTGGAACAGGTGGTGCTCTCCTGTCTGGCCAAAGATCCCGACCGGCGGCCCCAAGATATGAAGGTTCTCAGCGCCCAATTGGAGGGATCCCTGCGCTCCCAGAGCGCTGCCGGCTCTTCCCTCGCGTCCCCCCCAGCCGCACCCATCTTCTCCGAGCGTACCCTGGCGGCGGTAGATGCAGGGCAGTCGGGCACACACCTGCTCAGTACCCAGGCAGAGCCCGAGGCCAAGCCGTTTCCCCTCTGGGCTGGGATAGCCCTTTTTGTTGTCATTGCGGGGAGCACCTTCTGGGGCCTGCGTCTGCTGTTGGATCCGGGCCCAGGCAGCGAAAGACCGCCTGCTGCCCCCGAACGCCCCCTTCCAGTCGGCGGTGCAGAGCACCCTGAGCGGGATCCCTCAGCCACTCCTGAACCTCTGCTGGACTGGCTGCTACGGGATCCGGAGGGCAAACCGGTGTTTGAGGATGATCCCGCCCCAGATCTGGGAATCGGTGAGTCCGCAAGCGAGCCCACACCCAGGCCAGCGGCAACTCCAGAGGCAGTGTCCTCTACCCCTCAGCCCCCCGCTCCAACTCGGCAGGTGTCACCTCCTCCTCCAGCCCCTGTCCCGGCCAAGCCTCTCCCCCCGCCGCCCATCAACCAACCCCTGTTCCCCCAGATGAACCGGGTTGCTCCAACTCCTGCTCCCCTTGCAGCCCCTCCAACCCAACCTCCCACCCCTGGCTTTCTGGAGCGGTTGCGCGAGGAGCGAGAACGCTTGGGGAAAGACTAGGCGCAAAAAAGGGATCCCCAAGGATCCCTTCGCAAACAGAGACATAGGGCTAGTCTTCGATGGGATCCCCCGTCAAGGGATCCCAGAACAGGTAGAGTCAGGCGGCAGCCAGCCGGGCATTGGCGGCATCCCAGTTCACCAGGTGCTCCAGGTAGGCGCTGATGAAGTCAGGCCGCCGGTTTTGGTAATCCAGGTAGTAGGCGTGCTCCCAGACATCCAAAGTGAGCAGGGGCACTTGGCCGTGCACCAGCGGGTTTTCGGCGTTGGGGGTTTTGGTAACCTTGAGGGTGCCGTTGTCCAGCACCAGCCAGGCCCAGCCGCTGCCAAACTGGGTGGCCGCCGCCGTTTTGAAGGCCTCGACAAACTTGTCGTAGCCGCCAAA
>NZ_JANSHQ010000520.1:0-1703 GCF_047461715.1 Synechococcus sp. R8-2
AGCGGGACGGAGTCCTATGGCAGGATCGAGAAGTGCTGCGGAGAGGGATCCCGGTGCGCTTGACAACGCGGGCCACCTATAGCATCAAAGCTTTGTTGGATCTGGCGATGCTCGGCTCCGGGCAAATGGCTTCGGTGCGGGCCATTGCTCAGCGACAGGGGATCCCAGCTCCCTACCTGGAAAAGTTGCTGATTGAGTTGCGCCAGGCCGGCTTGGTTTGTTCCCAACGGGGGGCCCAGGGAGGCTACCGGTTGGCACGGGCGCCGCGGCGGATCCCGATTAGCGCCATTTTGGCGGCGGTGGGAGAATCCCTGCATCCTCTTGTGGAGAGTTCTGACGCCACAGCCGTGTATTCGGCGGAGCGGCTGGACTGGGTGACGGAAGCCCTGTGGAAGCGGATCGCTCGGCAAGTGCAGCAGGTGCTGGAGGAAACCACCTTGGAAGATCTGTATTTTGATGTTCGGAGCTGGCAGGCGGCTCAGGATCAGGAGAGTGGATTTGTGGTTTGAGCCTGCTGGCGGGATGGAGTCATCGCTGTTTTTCCCGGCCCAACCAACTGCCGGGCTGGTGCTGGCGGCAGCTTTGGCTTTGGATTATCTGCTGGCGGATCCCTGGGGTTGGCCTCATCCGGTGCGGGTGATGGGGGCTGTAATTGCCTGGGGACAAGGCTATATCCTCAAGCACTGCTCAACTCCGCGAGCACAACAGTGGGGCGGGGCAGTGCTCACCCTGGCTCTGGTGGGGGGATCCTACGGCGTGGGCTGGGGACTGGTCGCCATCGGCAATACCATCCACCCCTGGGCAGGGATCCTCGTGCAGGTGATCCTGATGGCCAGCTGTCTGGGAGGGCGCAGCCTGCGCTTTGCCGCCTTGGAGGTGTTGGATCCCTTGGAAAAAGAGGATCTGCCGGAGGCCCGTCAACGTCTCAGCCGCTACGTGGGGCGGGATACAGAGCACCTGACGGCATCGGAGATTTTGCGGGCGCTGATTGAGACGGTGGCCGAAAATACTCCCGACGGAGCAACTGCCCCTCTGTTCTACGCCTTCTTGGGAGGGGCGCCCTTGGCCCTAGCCTACAAGGCCAGCAGCACGCTGGATTCGATGGTGGGCTACCGCCACCCCCCTTTCACCCATTTGGGCACAGTGCCGGCCCGCTGTGAGGATGGGCTGACTTGGCTGCCCTGCCGCCTGACGGTGCTCACGCTGGCGCTGCTCAGCCGGGATCCCTGGGGGTTTTGGCAGCGGTGTCGTCAGGATGCGCAGGCGGATCCCAGCCCCAATTCCGGGTGGAGCGAGGCGGCTTTTGCCTGGCGGCTGCAGATCCAACTGGGGGGAACCAATTTCTATCAGGGGATCCCGAAGGTGAAACCCAAATTGGGGATCCCAGCTCGCCCCTTGACCCCGCAAGTGGTGCGGGAAAGCTTGGGACTGCTGCGACAGGTTGTATGGATTTGGGGGAGTTTGATGGTGGGAGCAACTCTCCTGTTGACCGTTCTGCAACTCATGGTCGTTTATTTCACCCCCTAGGATGAACTAAACAACCGGTTGCTTCCTGCTTCTACGACCCTTACCTAGCTGAGCTTTTGACTCAACCCCGGCAGAGGAATCTCCACAGGCGCAACTTCCCCCAGAACTTGAGGTAGAGTTAGCAAAGCTAACTAGATCGGCGGCAACAAAAACCGTAGCTGCTGTCAACCTGCCGT
>NZ_JANSHQ010000521.1:0-980 GCF_047461715.1 Synechococcus sp. R8-2
GCGTCTCACCCTAACCTGAAACAACTATAAGCTTTAGCCCAAGGAAGCCAGAGCAACGACGCTGCTGGTCAGCCAGCTCAGGGCCAAGATCCCCCCCAGGAAAGCCAATGGGATCAGGCCCAGCAGCCGCCACCACTCCAAATCCAGCGCTACAGCTACTGCCCGCACCTGCCAAACCACAAACCACAGCAGAGCTGACAAGCCCAGCAGGGATCCCACCACCCCACCCAGCGATTGAGCAGGCCCCAGCAGCAGCCACGGCAAACCGGCAAACCCCGTCAAGCACAGCAGCGCTGAAAAGGAAGGGACAGCCCGACCCAAACAAAAGGCCAGCAATTGCAACAAAGCCGCCAAACCCACCCAGCCCAGGGATCCCATCAGCACCGCCAGCACCATGCTCGGCAGGCTTACCCCAGAGCGGCGAATCGCATCCAGGACGTTGAGCAGCCCCACCACCCCAAAGGCTTGCCAGAGAATAGGCTGTTCCCGCAACGCCCGAAAGGTGCGCTCCGGCAGAAACCAAGCGCCGTAGATGTTGTCTAACCAGGAACCAAGCATGGCCAGCAACCCGTCAAGCTGTCTTTTATCCTAGCCCTTGGTGAGCACTTGACGGGCACACCCCAAAAATGGGGTATGATTGGGAGAGGATTCTGCGGCGTTGGTGACTGCCGTTATGTTTTTGCGATCTATACCCTTCGACAATTAGGATGGGAAGTGGATGTGAGAGCAGTAGGCCAAACTTGATTTGGAAACTATCGACAATCATCCCCGGTATCCTATACTGGATTTTCCAGGTCGAAAACCACGGTAAAACGGCGCAACAGTATCCTCAAAAAAGCCCTCGAAAGGGGGCCTTTTTGTTGTTTGGATATTGTCGGATATTGTCAATGCTGCAGTTAATGGGTATTGCTCTGGCGCTGGGCTCCATCCTTTAGTCGAGCTTCTGGGCACTGGTCTACGTCTTGCTGCAGGGCAGCCAA
>NZ_JANSHQ010000522.1:0-8185 GCF_047461715.1 Synechococcus sp. R8-2
CATTTTTTCTCCGCTCAAAACAAAGGTGGGATCCAATGCCAGCAGCATTTGAGTCCGACCGCGGTGTTCCAGGCGGTTCACCGCCGATTGAATCACCTCCACATGATGAGCCCGCACAGCGGCCAGGCCGGCAGAAAGGCCGTAGAGCCCATCCAAAGAGTTGGTCGTCGCCACGACCCGCCCGTTGGGGCTGAGATGGCTCCAGCAGGCTTCCAAGATCTCGCGTAGGGGGTGGCCTCCCTCAATGCAGATGCGATCCGGTGCCGGAGAAAGGTGTTGCAGACAATCGGGGGCAGTACCTTGAATCACCTGCACGTTGGTGAGGCCAAATTTCTCGCAATTGCTCTCGATTAGGCTGACTACCTCGGCATCTCGCTCGATGGCAATCACGCGAGCTTTGGGGCATAGAACAGCCGCTTCAATGGCAATTGTGCCGGTTCCGGCGCCGATATCCCACAGGCAGTGGTTCTCGCCCAGGCGCAACTGGCTTAGCACCAACACGCGCACCTCACGAGGGCTCATCGGGATCCCCGGGATGCGTTCAAAGGCAGAGTCTGGGATCCCTGGGGTGCGGTAGGGCCAAGAGAAGGCGGCTGACATGGGTAAAGTACCGTTGCAGAGGAAGTTTGTCTATACATATCCCTCAGCATAGAGCGAATGCTCAACAGGCCATCTCCAACCTGATAGGGGTGCCGCTTCTCCCGCCCAATCATTGCCCAGATGGGCACCACAAACGCCCTCTGAGCTCAACGGAGTGGTTGGAGCAATTCCCAACCGGCAAAGCTGCAGTCCAAAACCAAAATGATCCTGCCCCCTTGAGGAATCGAGTTGGACACTAGGGAAGTTCTGGAGACAAGCGGGATCCCTGTTACCCGAGAGCTAGTTTTGCACTGGATGTAGCTGGCGCTGCCGAAAAAAGCTGTGGTTGGGATAATGATCGCTATAGGAGGATCTTAAGGAGGTTTGCTTGAACTGGAGCCTATCAAACCATCCATCCAAAGAATAAGCTTTGCTCGCAGATACAGCCAAATCTCATCATTTGCCCGCAACAGGAATAGAACATATAGGCTCAATACGACGAAAACACACAGATTCCCTAAAAAAGTGTAGGTTTGGATAATTTGATCGGTGCTCCAGCCAAAGTCGTAGTTTAGGCGGTTCATATCCCCCCTGGCATCTCCTTGGCCGCCCAACAAAGTTCCCCAGGGAACCTCGGCCAATCCCAGTCTGATGCTGTGCCATTCCCAAAAGCTTCTCCACAGGCTGCTGCTCGCGATCCCCAGCACGACAAATCGCCAAAAATCCCATCGCCAGCGATCTGGCAAGGGAAAATAAAAGCTGGCCATCAGAAAGGTGCTGAGATAAAATTCTCCTCCAACGCCGCTAAAGACAAACAACATCTCACAGGTGCGATTGGGCATCAGCCAGGTCATGTAAAACTGCAATAGAGCAAGAAAGATGGCCAGCACCTGCAGCCACCCAATCCGCTCCTTGCGGGCTGACCAGAAGAGTAGAATCAGTAAAAAGAGGATTCCAAAATACACAAAGGGATCCCTCTGCGAGCTAACGCTTGTCCAGCCGATGGGCAGAGGCAAAGCCCGATACCCGCTCCACCAGGCGACGGTGGCATGGCCAAATTCGTGGATCCAAATGTGAAGAGGCAAATGCAACAACTGCAACAAGCCTATGTTGTTCACCATCAGGGCCACCGCAAACGCAGCCGGCTAAGCCCAAGCGTTGACTGCCCAGTTATCGAAGGAAAACCGATCCCAACGCTGCCGGGATCCCAGCTTTAGGCTCTGCCGCCAGAGCAAGCGTGAGCCGCGGAAAGCGCAAATCTCCACTTGATCCAGCCGTGGAATCCGCAGTTGCTTCAGGAGCAGAAACAGTTGGGCGGCGGCAACTTGGGGGGAGAGCTGAGGCCGATAAGGGGATCCGATGAGGTGAATGTGCAGGGTCTCGTCGGCAAAGTCTACCTGAGCACACCAGCGACGCCGCAGCAGCTCCATCCGCACAACCTGCACAATCGACTGGGCGTGTCCAGCTCGGGCCAGGGTTAGGAGATCCGGTGGTTTGGGCATCCCAAGATACCTCGCCGGAGAACAAGCAGGAAGAAGAAGGGGCGAGCCTCTACCCATCATCCCCCAGCCCTGCAGGCAAGAGCGGAATTGCGCTCCTTCCCAGGCTGCTCCGAGGGCAGGTTGGTATAGTTGAGGGCAGCAGGTGTGGGGAGTGGATGGAAGGTCATGCCCGAATTCGGCAAGCCGAGGTCAAGGCGGATATGGGGGGCGATGCTGCTGTTGAGCTTGGCGGGAGCAGGACTGTTTCCCCCGGAATCTGTCCAGGCTCAGGCGATTACAGCCCCAGGTTTATCGCGCATTGAGCGTTGGTACTACGACCCCCAGCAGGGGCGGCTGGAAGTTAACACCCAGGGCGAGGTGCGGCCTTTTCTGTTCGTGCTGCAGAATCCGCCTCGGGTTGTGCTGGATTTTCCCAACACCCGCTTTGGACAGGAGCCCCAAACCCAGACTTTTGCGGGCCGTGTCACCTCTCTGCAGATTAGCCAGCTTACGGATACCATTACCCGCTTTGTGCTCTATCTGCAGCCGGATCAGCCTCTCAGCCTCAACCAACTGCAACTGCTCACTGCCGGCCCCTCCCGCTGGGCTGTTCAATTCACCCAGGCCGGATCTCTCTCTTCTTCTCCCCCTTCATCTGCCGGCTTATTGGGAGGTTCCAGGGATCCCTTCCCGCCGTCCCCGCCTTTGCCGACACTGCCTCCCCGACGCCCGGCACCCACCCCATCTCCTCGCTCCGGCCATCAAATTTTAGAGGTATCCCCGCAAGCAGAAGGCTTTTTTATCCGTACCCAAGGCAGCCCCTCCACTACGGTGCGGCGCATCCTCGATCCGGATCGGGTAGTGGTGGATTTTCTCAACACCACCCTCAGCCCTGCCCTCACCCAGCGAGCTTATGTCATCAACCGTCTGGGGGTTTCGCGGCTGCGCATCGGGCAGTTTGAGCCCACCGTTGCTCGGGTAGTGCTGGATGTGGATTCCTCCGGTGGCGACTGGGAAGCCCGCTACGACCCACAGCGAGGTGGGATCTGGATCCAGCCTGCCGGCGGTGCTGCCCAGGCCAGCCTTTTGCCCGAGGTCAGCTCTGTCAACAGCAGTGGGCCGCTGGCCACGTTGCAATCGGTTCAGCTCCAGGGCAACCGGTTGATCATCAGCGCCGATGGATTCATGTTCTACCGGGCCGGCTGGGATCCCGAGAGTGGTGGCTACCGCATCAATGTGGCGCCGGCGCGCCTGCCCCAGTCTATGCCGGATCCCGGCTTGCCGGTTGGAGGGCCGGTGGAGCGGATCCGCTTTGTCCAGGAAGATGCCCGCACGGTCAGCATTCTGGTGCAGCCCGCCGAGGAGTTCAATGTCTTCGAGCCCAACCCCGGCCAGGGATCCCGCCGCATTACCTTGGAGCTGCGACCTCTGAATGCTCCTCCACCAATACCTCAGCCGCAGACGCCCGGCCCTGCCTCCCCTTCCACCCCCCAATCTCTGAACCGGACGGTCATTGCCATCGACCCCGGCCACGGGGGACGGGATCCCGGTGCCATCGGGGTGGATGGGATCCAGGAGAAGGACATCGTGCTCTCCGTTGCCCACCAGGTGCAACGACTGCTGCAGGAGCGGGGGTACGGGGTGGTGATGACCCGCACCGATGACCGGGAAGTGCTGCTGCAACCGCGGGTGGATATGGCCGTTCAGGCCAATGCTGCCCTGCTGGTGAGCATTCATGCCAACGCCCTGGATCGCTCCGGCATTCACGGCATCGAGACCTATTACCTGCGACCCGATAGCGCCGAGCTGGCCGCCATCTTGCACCGCAGCTTGGTCAGGGCCACCGGCGCTGCTGACCGGGGGGTGAGACGGGCCCGCTTTTTTGTGGTGCGGGAAACACCTGTGGGTATGCCCTCCGTGCTGCTGGAGTTGGGATACGTAACCAACCCAACCGAAGGGCGAAAATTGGCTACTGCCGAATATCAGGCTATTTTGGCGCGGGCCATTGCCGATGGCATTGAGACTTTCTTGCGCAGTCGCTAGCCGTTGGCTGAGCTTGTTCATGTCTATCGGATCTCTCAATTGATCCTTAATTGAAATTGATCGAATTGACGATCCAGTTGGCCCAGTTGATCTCAGAGGGAAGGCAGGGAATCTGTCGCCGAGATTCTCGAAAGCAGGGTAGGATACAGCAGCTTAGGCCAAGGTGTTGAGGAGAACGGAGCATGCAGTGGGAGTGGAAATCAGAGCCAGATCCCAGTTGGCCAATTGGGGTGTTTGACAGCGGCTTGGGCGGGCTGACGGTTTGGCGAGCCTTACGCCGCCGGCTCCCCCAGGAACGGCTCATCTACTTCGGCGACACAGCGCGGTTGCCCTATGGGGAACGCTCGCCAGAGGAGATCCTGGCCTTTGTGCGGCAAATTCTGACATGGATGCAGGCACAGCCGGTGAAGCTGGTGGTGATGGCCTGCAATACCAGCTCGGCCTTGGCCCTAGAACAGGTGCGGCAGGAGTTTGCCCTGCCCATTCTGGGGTTAATCTTGCCCGGCGCCCAGGCAGCACTGGCCCAAGGATCCCGCATTGGGGTGCTTGCCACGGTGGCCACGGTCAAGAGTCGCGCTTACTCAAGAGCCATTCAAGAGTACAGCGCTCTGGATCCCAAACGTTTTCCGTACCCCGTTTACTGTTGGGAGCAGGCCTGCCCTGAGTTCGTCCCTCTCATTGAAGCCGGATGGCTGGATAGCCCTGCCCTGCGACAGGCGGCTGAACGCTACCTGCAACCGCTGTTGCAACAGGGGATCGATACTCTTGTCTATGGCTGTACTCACTACCCCCTGCTGGATCCAATCCTGAAGCCTTTGCTGCCGTCCTCGGTCAAACGGGTAGATCCAGGGATGGCGCTGGTGGGATCCCTGGCCCGCGAATTGAGTTTGTGGGACTTGCGCCGCCCCTTGACCGCTGCTTGGGGAGAACCCCACCGTTTCTGTGTGAGCGGGGATCCAGAGCGATTTGCCCAGTTGGCCACTCCTTGGTTGGGCTTTCGGCCCCAGGTAGAACGGGTGGAATTGCCGGCTTTGGATGTCAGCAACTCCCTCCGCCCCTGAGCGCCCTTCTCCTCGGGGATAAAGATTGGGGGCCCCTCAACGGGTCATCACCTGCAAGGGGAAGCGCTCCGCCAGCTCCCCCTCCACTTTGGGAAGCCATTCCTCTTGGAACACCCACACCTGCCCCTGCTGCACGCGGCCATCGGGGTTTTGCGTCAGCTCCAGCCAATACACGAATTGGTTTCCCCGCAGCACCACCCCTTGGATGGCAAGGGCCAAGGTATAGCCCGGACTGCTTGCCAGAGCTTCTGGGGACGGGTAGCGAATCACCTCCACCGCCTGATCCAGATCGGCGGCGATCTCCGGCCCATAAACGTCGCGAATGGCTTGAAAGAGATCCTCTGCCGTCAGTCCTTGGGGGCGAAAGAACGTCATCCGCTCCGAGCGAATCGTCTCCCGATCCAGCGGGTTGATGATCC
The DNA here is from genome assembly GCF_047461715.1 of Synechococcus sp. R8-2. Classification (NCBI taxonomy): domain Bacteria; kingdom Bacillati; phylum Cyanobacteriota; class Cyanophyceae; order Synechococcales; family Synechococcaceae; genus Synechococcus; species Synechococcus sp. R8-2. Next base: position 5,584 of record NZ_JANSHQ010000522.1, read on the forward strand.
GTCCTGGCGGAGCCACCGAGGCCAAGAACGTAAAGCGGGATCCATCCGGCTCCACTCGGATGATGTTCAGGGTTTCGCCCGGACGGGGCCGCAGCACAGGATTGTCCCTCACCCAGGCCGCCACCTGATCCGGAGATTGCCCAGGGATCCCCCAAGCTGCCAACTGAAGGCCCGTCGCCCAACAGGCCATTGCCAAACCGGTTCCTTGCACCCAACTACCCCAGAGAGCCCTTGTTGGCTTTACACCCAAGACCGGCCAGCGATTGCAACGCACGTTCCCATTCCTCCGGGCAAACAACACAAAAACACCACAGTAGAATTAGAGAGACTAAGAGATAAATTGAGCGGGCATGGGCAGATCCATCCTCGATGCAAGCGCCCAACAGTCTTGCCCCTCCCCACTGTACCTGAAGATGTCGGCGCGCCTGTTGCGTCTGAGCGCGAGCATTGCGGCCAATGGTTGCAAAGATCCCTCGGCAAGATGCGCAGATCCCCGGCGGCTTATCCGCCAAAACGTAAAAAGTATCTTAAGATCAACGGTAAGCAAATCTCATACGCACTAGGTCAGCACCTCAGGAGGTAACCGATGGCTCTCGTTGCAATGCGGACGCTGCTGGATCATGCCGCCGAACATGGCTACGGCATTCCTGCCTTCAACGTCAACAACATGGAGCAGATCCAAGCAATCATGCAGGCAGCCCATGAAACCAACAGCCCCGTTATCCTGCAAGCCTCTCGAGGGGCACGCAAGTATGCGGGCGAGAACTTTCTGCGGCACCTGATCCTGGCGGCAGTGGAGACCTACCCCCACATCCCCGTCGCCATGCACCAAGACCACGGCAATAGCCCGGCTACCTGCTATTCCGCCATCCGCAACGGCTTCACCAGCGTCATGATGGATGGATCCCTCAAGGAAGATGCCAAGACCCCGGCCAGCTACGAGTACAACGTGGCCGTTACCTCCGAGGTGGTGAAAGTGGCTCATGCAATCGGGGTGAGTGTGGAAGGGGAACTGGGCTGCCTGGGATCCCTGGAAACGGGCCGTGGGGAAGCGGAAGATGGCCACGGCGCGGAAGAGGCGCTCAGCCATGACCAACTCCTCACCGACCCCGACCAAGCGGTGGACTTTGTGGAGCGAACTCAGGTGGATGCGCTGGCCGTAGCCATTGGTACCAGCCATGGCGCCTACAAGTTCTCCCGGAAGCCCACCGGCGACATTCTGGACATGGAGCGCATTGCTGAGATCCACCGCCGCCTGCCCAACACGCACCTGGTGATGCACGGTTCCTCCTCGGTGCCCAAGGAGCTGATCGACATCATCAACGAATACGGCGGCTCCATTCCCGAGACTTACGGTGTGCCGCTGGAAGAAATTCAGCGGGGCATCCAAAATGGAGTGCGCAAAGTAAACATCGACACCGACAACCGCCTGGCCATCACAGCTGCCGTGCGCCGCGCTCTGGCCGAGAATCCGAAAGAGTTTGACCCCCGCCACTTCCTCAAGCCTTCCATCAAGGAAATGCAAAAAGTCTGTGCTGAGCGCTACATTGCCTTCGGCTGTGCTGGCCATGGCACCAAAGTTCCGGTGGTTACCTTGGATGAGATGGCAGCCAAGTATGCTTCTGGAGCTTTGGCGGCTCAGGTGAAGAAGACCGTTGCGGTCTAGTCCCCACATCCTGCAAGAACTCTGGAATGCTTGCCGGGGCGCTTCCAGGGTTTTCCTTGGAGATCAGCTAGGTCACTGGACTCAGATTGGACAAATAAGGGGATCCAGCTGGGATCCCCTTTTGCTTTGGAGGAACTTGATGCGTTTTGGGGGTCAGGCAGCTTTTGCCGCAGAACGTTTTTCCGTCTCAATTTGATGGTTCAGCAACGCCAAGCTTAGGCAGTCCAACAGTTCCAGGTCAGCCTCAGAGTAGCGCCGCTGAAAGAGCAGCTCATTGATGCGGTTCTCTTGGCCCAAGCTGAGGAAGCTGCTGCGGAACACCTGCTCCACGATTTCTTGGATGCTGGAGGGCAGAGTAACAGAGTCAAGACTTGTATTCATGGCTGGTTCTGTTTGAGAGATGGTTTTTGAAGGGAGAAGACTATCTTTGCCAAGAGGTGAGGTAGCGCTGCTCGATGTCCTGCAGGGAAAGATGGGAAGCCCTGGGCCGCGGCTCATTCACGGAGGAGACATCGTTCTGCCACTTGAGGGATACTCCCAGCAGTGCTCCCAAAGAGAAGCTCTCGCTCAATAGGGCTGCTATGCGGTAAGTACGGTAGTCCAGGGTTAGATCTTCACTGACTTGCATCTGTGTTTCCTCCGTATTTCTAACGTTCATGCCCCTATCATAGCCTCGAGATCAGTGGAAGTACAGAGAAACATCGAGGATTTGCGTAGGCAATTTGTACGTTTCTTCTACGCGATTTGGCGGATATCGGTGGGATCCCAGGGGTCTTTGGGGCGGGTTCAGGGTTGAGTCAGGGATCCCAGCCCAGCAGAGCACAGATGTCCGCAGCCAGGGTGGCGGCGTTGAAGGGTTTGCCGATGAGGCCATTGGCTCCAAGCTGAGCCAGAGAGGAGGGTGAAACTGGGAAATTGACATCCTCCCCGGCCTGA
>NZ_JANSHQ010000523.1:0-5265 GCF_047461715.1 Synechococcus sp. R8-2
ACGAGCGCCGGGAGGATGTCACCATACTCCCCTGCCCAAAGGCAGAGGATTCTGGCTCTTGGTTCCAAGACAGCACTTGCCGTATCGGGTTGCCCCTTTACGACAGCGGTGCCCATCTCCCCAAGCGGGGCAGTTCCCTTCTGCCCTAAGTACCGTTGAAGAGAAAGGGCAAAACCGCAAAACCTATTTAGGTTGCTTGCGTAGTCGCCGGACTACCGAGTTTTTTAAGTGGTTGACTACTCTACTACTGGTCTAGAGTACAGCACAAAAGCTGCCGTGAACGGCAGGGCTTTAGACCCAATTCTTTGGTAAAACAATTGCCAGTAAAATGCCAATAAAAGGCTACCCGCTTGCTCGCCTTGCAGGGGCCAACTCAAGCGCTAGACCAAGAGAGCCAAGGTTTTTTTAACTCAGCACAGGTGTCTTTGGGGCAAGGGATCCATCCGACAAGCGCCAACCGACTGCCAGTTGTTTCTAACTGACGGCCACGGGCGACTTAGCGGCAGCAGCAGCGCGATTTTCCTCTTCCTCAGGAGGGACAACGGCAAACTCGATGTGATTGAGCAGGGTGGTCACGAAGGCGAAGAGCAGGAAAGGCAGAGAAATCACCAAAATCAGAGCAATGGTGAGAAAAGCGTAGAGGGGGCTATTCATCAGGGAGAGGGCAGCGGCCAAGCTGGCAAAGATGACAATCAGCCAAACGATGATCTGGCCGTAGATATCTCCAAAGGAGAGGGTGCAGGTGAAGCGGTAGCGGGTGTGGGTGTTCATGGCAGTTCCTCTGGATAGCCTGGATGGTTCGATCCTAAGGACAGATCAAGCCCCATCCTGAGAAATATGTCGAGATTTTAGACGAGAGACGAGGAGATGCCTCTCTTTGCTAAGAAATATCTCAAGAATCGGCTGAGAAAGAGGGGATCCGCCGTCTGGAAGGAGGCAGGATGCTACCCTCAAGATTGGGAACCGTTTCTTGCAGGCAGCAGCCATGTGTATTTGTATTCACTGCTACTACGTGGATCGCTGTACCACCTACCATGCCGTGGAAGCGCAGCATCAGCAACCTCATCTCACACTGACGCCGGATTTTGAGCCGCAGGGCCCCCAGATCAATGTCAATATCCGCAATGGGGGCACCGAGATGGAATGGGATGTGGTGGGCTGCCAGAGCTTTCGCGAGGAACGGAACAAATGGGCGCGACTTCGTCCCTATGAGGCGGTTCCCACGTAAGATCCAAGAGCGGCCTGGATTTCCAGGGAGTTTCTTGCCCGGCCAGGTTAGAACTCTTCAGTTTGGCAGTTCGGCTCTCCCAGTCTGAGAGGTTTGATGGGGGCTGGAGAGGTTTTTGTCGAGTTTCGAGAGATTGGAAGACTATGATGCTGGCCTCAAGCCCTACAGCGCTGCCAGTGGATGCCCGTCAACAGGTGAGCCAATTCATGCAGCGCCTACAAGATGACATCTGTGCCCGTCTGGAGGCCCTAGACGGAAAAGCCAAGTTTCGGGAAGACCGTTGGGAACGCCCTGGAGGAGGGGGCGGGCGCTCGCGGGTCATTCAGCAGGGAGACGTGTTTGAGCAGGGGGGAGTCAATTTTTCCGAGGTGTTCGGATCCCATCTGCCCCCTTCGATTCTGAAACAGCGTCCAGAAGCGGCAGGGCATCCTTTCTACGCCACAGGCACCTCTATGGTGTTGCATCCTCGCAACCCCTATGTGCCGACGGTACACCTGAACTATCGCTATTTCGAGGCGGGGCCGGTTTGGTGGTTTGGGGGCGGGATGGATCTCACCCCCTATTACCTGTTTGAGGAGGATGCGGCCCATTTTCACCGCACCCTCAAGGCAGCCTGTGACCGCTTGGATCCCGTCTACTACCCAGTTTTCAAGATCTGGTGCGATCGCTACTTTTTCCTACCTCATCGCGGCGAGGCGCGCGGCGTTGGCGGCATTTTCTTCGACTATCAGGATGAACGCCCTGGGCTGCTCTATCGGCCTGAAGGCCAGGCGGAAGGGGATCCCGAACAACTGGCTTCTGAGCCACCATCGTTACAGGTGCGGGTGGGATCCCGCAGTTGGGAACATCTTTTCCAGTTGGTGCAAACCTGTGGCGACGCCTTCTTGCCGGCCTATGTGCCGATTGTGGAGCGGCGGCAGGGGATGGAATGGGGGGAGAGAGAACGGCAATTCCAGCTCTATCGTCGCGGGCGCTACGTGGAGTTCAACTTGGTCTATGACCGCGGCACGATCTTTGGACTCCAGACCCAGGGCCGCACCGAGTCGATCTTGATGTCTTTGCCGCCATTGGTGCGCTGGGAATATGGCTACGAGCCCCAGCCGGACACGTGGGAAGCTAAGCTCTACCAGGTGCTCCGCCAGCCCCAGGATTGGGCGTAGGCCGGCCATACCCCGTCTCTGCTTCTGAGGATCCGTGGCGTGTTTTCTCCTTTCCCCCTCACCTACCGCGTTCAGCCCCCCCGACAGGGCGGCTTAGGACCCGCGCCTGCGTTGGTAATGCTGCACGGGATCGGCAGCCACGAGGGGGATTTGTTCCAGTTGGCCCCCTATCTCGATCCTCGGTTGGCGGTGATCAGCTTGAGAGCCCCTATTCCTTGGAGTGGAGGCGGGTTTGCCTGGTTTGAAATGGCCTGGACACCGGAAGGGCTGGTGGGGGATCCCCAGCAAGCGCGCAATAGCCTCCAGCTCCTGAGCTGCTTTCTAGAACAGACGCTGCCCAGTGGGATCCCGGATATTGCCTTGGATCCCAGCCAGGTGTATTTGCTGGGGTTCAGCCAGGGGGCGATCATGAGCCTGTACTTGGCTCTGACCCAGCCGGAGAAGCTGGCGGGGGTGGTGGCAATGAGTGGGCGCCTATCTCCAGAGATCCTGGCCGAGGCGGTGGAGCCGGAGCGGATGAAACACCTGGCCATCTTGGCAGTTCATGGCACTGCCGATGCTGTTTTGCCGATTGCTTTTGGCCGTCAGATCCGGGATTATTTTGCCCCGCTGCCACTGAACTTTACCTATCGCGAGTACGAGATGGGCCATGAAGTTTCCCCGGAGAGCCTGCGGGATATTCAGGTGTGGTTGCAAAACCTGTTGGATAGGAGAGATTCGGAAGTGAAAACCTGAAGAAGTTTGACCCAATTGGGATGACCCTAATTCAGGTGTTGAGCAAGGCTGTGCAGCACTTAGCAAGCTCCTCAATGGCACAGCTCCGGTTCTCGCCATCTTCAGGGTTTCGAGGGGCAAGTGATAGGGATCCCTGCCCCATTCAGTTTTCCGGCTCTCCTTCGGGTTCGGATGTCAGAATATGGTGATTAATTGTTAAAGCGTTAAAGCCGGGCAGAATGAGCACTTAGTACCGATGCTCCCCTACCCAGAGGCCGACCAATGCTGCCTTGCCCCAGGGATCCACTTTCACTTCTGCCCGCGTGGCTTCAGGGTAACGCCGAATATCTTCTTCCAAGGCATCTCCAGCTGCTTCGGGAATAAAAAATTCTTCGATTCCCAACTTGAGCTGCTGCCCGTCAAACCAGCCTCGCAGCACTTTCTCTTCAGGCTGCAAATCTTTGGGCATCTCCCGGCTGACACCGATTGCTCGCCAAGGTTGAGTGGGATCCCCTTCGGGGGGAGCTAAGCGCAGATAAAGGATCCCTGGCGTCTCCAAATCAGGTAACCAACCCGGCAGTTGCTCTAGGGTGGAGCGTCGAGCGACGACGTAGCCCAAGGTCACGTACCGGCCCCGCAAAAGGTCATAGGGATCCACAGGGGCCGTTTGCAGGTAGATCGTGGTTCCGACAGCAAGAGTCAGCGCTTGCCGAGCCGGTATCAGCAGAACGATACCCAGCTGCAGCAGTAGGGGTAGCCAAAACCGCCATTTGGGCAGGGATCCCTTCTGAGAAAGATTCGACGGGCTAGCCATAGCAGCCAGAGAGAGTGACCTCTCTCTTATGGCACAGGTTTGCCAATCCCGGACAGAAGCGGGTAGAAGTGCCCCACTGGCCCCTGACCTGACCCGATGGCCAAAGGATGTCGCAGCGCTTCTGTTACATAGGCTTTGGCCGCCACCGTGGCCGCAAAGGGATCCTTACCCCAGGCCATCTGCGCCGCAATGGCCGCCGAGAGGGTGCAGCCGGTGCCGTGGGTGTGGCGGGTGGGGACCCGCTCTGTTTTCAGCACTTCCAGTCGCTCGCCATCGAACCACACATCCACCCCCTGCAGTTCCCCCGGCATGCCTCCGCCTTTAACCAACACCGCTCCACAGCCCAGGGTGCGAATCTGCTGAGCCGCCGTTTGCATATCCGCCAGGGACTGCAGCTGCAGCCCCGTTAAAATTTGCGCCTCATAGCGATTGGGGGTCAGCACCTGGGCCAAGGGGATCAGCCGCTCGCGGATGGCCTGAATGGCTTCATCTGCCAGCAACTTTGCTCCCGTGCGGGACACCATCACCGGATCCACCACCAGAGGCCGCAACGCCCAGCGCTCCACCTGACGGGCTACCTCCAGCACGATCTCGGCATTCAGCAACATGCCCGTCTTGATCCCTTGCACCCCGATGTCCTGCACCACGGCCTCAATTTGGGCGGCCACGGCTTCGGGGGGCAGCGCATCCACCCGGCTCACCCCAAGGGTATTTTGGGCAGTCACGCAGGTCAGGGCAGAGGTACCGTGTACCCGTTGGAAAGCAAAGGTGCGCAAATCCGCTTGGATCCCTGCTCCCCCACCACTGTCGGATCCAGCGATGGTGAGGGCGACAGGGGGGTGCTGCTCGGCCAGCAGTGGAGCCGGAGTTGGTTCAGATGCAGAGACAGACATTGGCCAAACGACAAAAATGGGCAAGGGTACCGATAGCCATTTCCATCAATCAATATGAACCATCTCTTTAACGTAGCAATGAAACTGTTGGTTCTCGATTGGTCTGAGACCACTGGGGTATTGGGAAAACTCTTGCAGACGTCTGTCAAGAAGCTGACTAAGAGTGAGTTGTCCTAGTCTAAATCCGAGTAGCCCTCATCAGTGGTGGCGACCACCTCAACCCAGGCTCTATCCCCCTCCACCGCCGTCAAGCTCCAGCGCAGAAGCCGAGCCGGCTGGCCCAGCTCCCGGTCAACTTGCTGACAGAGGGATTGCTCCAGTTGCGGGGCAAAGAGAGGCGAGCTCAACGGCAGAGATAGGTGCAACAAATGCAACTTCACAGGAGTCGAGAACTGATCTCGCCAAGGAAACAGACTTACTTTCGATAACTTCTAACACTAAGAATCCAACAATATA
>NZ_JANSHQ010000524.1:0-1419 GCF_047461715.1 Synechococcus sp. R8-2
TTCAGCGTAAATGTATCAGCATGGGCAAAGTTGTCATCATTGGGGCGGGGCTGGCCGGCTTGGCTTGCGCCAAAGTGCTGAGCCAGGCGGGGTGGAGGGATGTCCTGGTTCTGGAAAAAAGCGACGGCCCTGGGGGGCGGGTGCGTACCGACAAGGTGGATGGCTTTCGCCTGGATCGCGGTTTTCAGGTGCTGTTCACCGCCTATCCCAAAGTGCGACAGCATTTGGATCTGGGCAAGCTCGATCCCCGTCCCTACCGGCCCGGCGCTATTTTGGCTCAACCCGGTCGCTGCTGGCTGTTGGGGGATCCCCTACGGGATCTGTCCAGCCTTCTCCCCTCTTTGCTCAACCCCTTGGCCAGCTTTGGGGACAAGCTCAAGGTGCTGCAATTGCGATCCGAGCTGGCGCGCCGCAGCCCGGAGCAGGTTTTTCAAGAAGGGCTAGGGGGATCCGATTGCTCGCTGCGGGAGTTTCTGGAGCAGTACGGCTTTTCCCAACAGATCTGCCAGCACTTTTTCTACCCCTTTTTCCGCGGGATCCTTCTAGATCCGGATCTGGGCAGTAGCGCCCGCCTCTTTGCCTTTTATTTCAAGATGATGGCCGAGGGATCCATTGTCACCCCGGCCTTGGGCATGGGAGAACTGGCCCGACAACTGGCCGGTCACCTGTCCCCCGAACAGATTCGCTACCAAACCCCGGTGGAGCGCATCCTGGCAGAAGACGGGAAAGTGCGCGGGATCCGCACCGCCAAGGGTGAAGAGATCCCTGCCGAGTGGGTAGTTTGTGCTACTGATGCCCCTCAGGCACGGGCCTGGCAGGCGGAGCTGTGCCCTCAAGCCCCCACCCCCATTCCCACCCAGGGGCGAGCGGTGACCTGTCTCTACTTCTGCGCCCCCTTTTCCCTCAGCCGCGGCGCCTACTTGTACCTCAACGCCACCGGCCAGGGCTGGATCAACCATTGGGTCCAACTTACCCGCATCAGCCCGGCGCTGGCTCCTCCTGGCCAACACCTGTATTCGGTGGTGGTGCTAGGGGATCCCCCCTTGAGGGACGAGGAACTGGCCCAAGCCTGCCGGGCCGAGCTGCAAACTTACTTCCCCGTCGCGGCAGCGTCGCGTAGCGATAAAGCCCCCTTGGAGCAACTGCGCCTGCTGCGGGTGTACCGGATCCCTTTTGCCCAGTTTGTACAACCCCCCGGCTTTCAGCAGCATCTGGTTCCCACCTTTAGCGGCCTGCCGGGCCTCCTTTGGGCCGGGGAATACACCCACCAGAGCAGCCTCGAGGGATCCCTGCGCAGCGGCGAACAGGCAGCAGCATGGATCCTGCAAAAATCGGCCTAGATCTGTAAAAAAAAGCAATGTAGACTTTCTTAACTCTACTCCCCGAACCAAAGCCGGGATCCCGTGGTATGAAGGGGGT
>NZ_JANSHQ010000525.1:0-4894 GCF_047461715.1 Synechococcus sp. R8-2
GTCGGAGCCGGGTAGTTTACACCCGTTCCACATCCCAGAAGAAGAGGGATCCCGCTATAACCACCCCGTCTCCTTGCTGTTCTAGCCGGCTCACACCCCATCGAGCCCCGTACGGAGGCGGGCCGGTGAGTCGTCCTGAGCAAAGCATCCATCCAGTGGCTTAGACTACACTAGTAAGGACTGACCCATCGTTTGGACTGGCATGATTCCCACCGTTATTGAGCAATCTGCGCGAGGCGAGCGCGCCTTTGACATTTACTCGCGTCTCTTGCGGGATCGGATCATTTTCTTGGGCACCCAGGTGGACGACGACATTGCTAACCTGATTGTGGCCCAGATGCTCTACTTGGAGTCCGAAGACCCTGAAAAAGACATCTACCTCTACATCAACTCCCCCGGCGGCTCTGTCTATGCTGGCATGGCCATTTACGACACCATGCAGCACATTCAGCCGGATGTCTCCACCATCTGCATTGGTTTGGCTGCCAGCATGGGAGCCTTTCTGCTGGCAGGGGGCACCAAAGGCAAGCGCATTGCCCTTCCCCACGCCCGCATCATGATCCACCAACCCCTTGGTGGAGCTCAGGGGCCAGCTACCGATATTGAAATTCAGGCCAAAGAGATCCTCTTCATCAAAAACAGCCTCAATAGCTTGCTGGCCTACCACACCGGTCAACCTCTAGAGCGCATCGAACGAGATACCGACCGCGACAACTTCATGACCCCAGAACAAGCCAAAGAGTACGGCCTCATCGACCAAGTGATCAGCAAGAGACCCCAGCCAACCCTGGCAGCCGTTTCTTGACCCTCCAGATCCTGTGGGTGGACTTGCTCCGCTCCCTCAAAGAAGGGAGCTTTTGGTTTTGGCCAGGGATTCCACCCAAAGGATATTAAGAAAGCCAAAGAAATCTGTATTCTCAGCGGGAAGCAGGGGGCCTCACTTTAATTAAACTAATCAAACTCATAAAGAAAGTAATGATCAGCCCATTATTGCGGATGGTAGCTTAGGATTAAACCTATATAGAGTTGTGTCTGCCGAGATTCTAGCTTAGGCGCTGTATAAATTCCTTTCCGCTGGGTTTGCAAATCCAGGGAGTCGAAGCTAGTGATTGAAGGCGCTCGAAAAGAAGGGTTTAGGGCTTCCATCCGCCAGGATGAAGAGTGTCTTAAGGCCCAACTTTGGCCTCGCGGTTGTGGGGCGGTCTTATTCACGGAAACTCGGCGGTCTCGAGTTTTGGCCCTGAGTTTTTCCTCTTGGTTGCATCCGTGAAGGGCATTTTCTGGTTCTGTAATTCGTTCAGAGGGAGATCAACGTGGCCTACTCAGCAACCCAATCCAAAAGCGGCTATCAAGCCGGTGTGAAGGATTACCGACTCACCTATTACACTCCCGACTACACGCCTAAGGATACCGATGTCTTGGCCTGTTTCCGAGTTACCCCTCAACCGGGCGTTCCTCCCGAAGAGGCGGGGGCAGCCGTGGCGGCTGAGTCTTCGACGGGCACCTGGACAACGGTATGGACCGATTTGCTGACCGACTTGGATCGGTACAAAGGCCGCTGCTATGACATCGAGCCGGTTCCCGGCGAAGACAACCAGTACTTCTGCTTCGTCGCCTATCCGCTGGATCTGTTCGAGGAAGGCTCGGTGACCAACATGCTCACCTCGATTGTGGGCAACGTTTTTGGCTTTAAGGCCCTAAAGGCGCTGCGGCTGGAAGATGTGCGGATCCCGGTGGCCTACCTGAAAACCTTCCAGGGCCCTCCCCACGGCATTCAGGTGGAGCGGGATAAGTTGAATAAGTATGGCCGTCCGCTGCTGGGCTGCACCATCAAGCCCAAGTTGGGCCTTTCTGCCAAAAATTACGGGCGGGCCGTGTATGAAGCTCTGCGGGGCGGCCTGGACTTCACCAAAGATGACGAAAACATTAACTCCCAGCCCTTCCAGCGCTGGCGGGATCGCTACTTGTTCGTGATGGAGGCTGTCCACAAGGCCCAAGCGGAAACCGGCGAGATCAAGGGCCACTATTTGAACGTGACGGCGCCCACCTGCGAAGAGATGTTCAAGCGGGCCGAGTTTGCCAAGGAGTTGGGCGCCCCTATCATCATGCACGACTACTTGACAGCCGGCTTCACTGCCAACACCAGCTTGGCCAAGTGGTGCCGGGATAACGGCATTCTGCTGCACATTCACCGGGCCATGCACGCGGTGATCGACCGGCAGAAAAACCATGGCATCCACTTCCGGGTGTTGGCCAAGTGTTTGCGCATGTCCGGTGGCGACCACCTGCACTCTGGGACGGTGGTGGGCAAGTTGGAAGGCGACCGCGCCATCACGATGGGCTTTGTGGATCTCATGCGGGAAAACTACGTAGAGGCCGATCGCTCCCGCGGCATTTTCTTCACCCAAGATTGGGCTTCCATGCCAGGGGTGATGCCGGTGGCTTCCGGTGGGATCCACGTTTGGCACATGCCGGCGCTGGTGGAAATCTTCGGCGACGACTCGGTGCTGCAGTTTGGCGGCGGAACTTTGGGACACCCCTGGGGCAACGCGCCGGGCGCAACCGCCAACCGGGTGGCCTTGGAAGCGTGTATCCAAGCTCGTAACGAAGGTCGAGATCTGGCCCGCGAAGGCAACGACATTATCCGGGAAGCAGCCAAGTGGTCGCCAGAGCTGGCGGCTGCCTGCGAGCTGTGGAAGGAAATCAAGTTCGAGTTCAAGGCCGTCGACACCCTCTAGAGATCTGCTGGGGGCAGGGGATCCCCACGGCTCTCTTGCCCTACTGGCTCCCTCCCTGGATCGGCAATGGATCTGAAACAGATCGCCAAAGACACCGCCAAGACCTTGATCAGCTACCTGACTTATCAGGCGATGCGCACGGTGCTGGCTCAACTGAGCGAAACAGATCCCCCCAGGGCTCTTTGGCTACAGCAGTTCTCCGCTCGGCAAAACCTTCAGGATGGGGAAGCCTACCTGCGGGCTTTGCTGGCTGAGCGTCCTGAGTTGGCCTATCGCATCATGACCGTTCGTGAACACATTGCTGCGGAGGTGGTCGATTACCTGCCGGAAATGGCCAAAGCCGGCATCCAGCAAGCCAACATGGAGCACCGCCGCAATCATCTAGAACGGATCACCTCAGCAACAGGATCCCTACCCGTTACCCACCCAGAAGCGGGATCCCCCCCACAAAACCCTAGACCCGAAACGGAGTGATACCCATCATGCAAACCTTACCGAAAGAGCGCCGCTACGAAACCCTCTCCTACTTGCCGCCGCTGACGGATCTGCAGATCATCAAGCAGGTGCAGTACATCTTGGATCAGGGCTACATCCCGGCCATAGAGTTCAACGAATCTTCTGAACCGACGGTTCGCTATTGGACGCTGTGGAAGCTGCCCCTGTTCAGCGCCACTTCTCCCCAGGAGGTGCTCAGCGAAGTGCAGGCTTGCCGCAGCGCCTACCCCAACTGTTTCATTCGCGTGGTGGGGTTCGACAACATTAAGCAGTGCCAGGTGCTCAGCTTCCTGGTCTACAAGCCCAGCGGCCTGCGCTGAGAGAGGTTCAGAGTTTTGACCAGCTTGGGGGAGAGAGCTTCTGGAGCGTCTCTCTCCTTTTTCTTATGCGAGGGGATCCAACGGGAGCCTTCCCGATTGCAGGGCAACAGTTTGTCCCGTGTTGGCGTTAGCGGCGCAGTTGCTCTGGGCCAGAGTTGGGCAACTGTCCCGAAGCAACCCTGTTCTCAGGATCCGATCCCCAAAAGCGCTCCCAACCCCACGGCCAGGAGAGCGGCCAAGGTTGTTTGAATGCCGTTCACCACTTCATTGCTCATCCAGGCCAGGCGGGGTTGCAACACCACTCCCATCCAGCTTTCTGCCAAGGTGGCCAGGATCCCGGCCAGCCAGCAGATGACCAACCAGAATGGGCTGCCCCCTACCCATTCCCCGCCAATCCCCCAGGCCAACCCGGCCATCCCTGCCGCTGCCGCCACCCCCGCCAGGGATCCCTCTAGGCTCACGGCTCCTTCTGTGCCCGCCGGCACGGACTGGAAGGTGGTGATCAAAAAGGTCTTGCGGCCATAGGCTTTCCCCACCTCGCTGCTGACGGTATCGGCCAATTTCGCTGCAAAGCTGGCGCTGTATCCCAACCACCACAGGGGATGCGGGAAGAAAGCGTATCCTAGCGCACATACTGCCCCGGTTAAAGCGGATCCCCAGACGTTCTCCGGCCCTCGCGCCCCCTCTCGCTTTTCGGCGATCCCCTGCGCCTGCTTGCGCCGGATCCCCAGTTTGGTTACGGCTGTTCCCACTAAAAAATAGGCAGCTACCACCGCGTAGCCCCGCCCCCCCAGCCCCCCCCACACCAGCAGGCCCAGCAGGCCCGCGTGGATGACCCCTGCTCGCGTCAAAGCCTTCTGAGGGCTCAGCAGACCCAGCACCACCAGAGCCAGGTTGAGCCAGAGTGCCACCCCCCACTGACTCAGAAGCCACGCTTGCCACATATACCCTTAAACTTTAGCCACAGCAATTTGGCCAGATAATTCTCAGCACAAGCACCAATATAGCAATCCGTGTTAAATCGTAAAAAAATCTTTTATCGACTAAATGCCTCTCCCTGTAAACGTGCCGGTCAAATCTCCCACCACCCTCCTATTCCTCTTAGAAGGAATCAGCACCCGGCCTTCCCTTGTCTATCCTCTCCCTGAATTCCTGAGAATCTTATCCCCTATCACCTTCGTATGCTCTTCTTGCCAACTCTCTGGTAATGCCTCTGCTTGGGTAATATCCTGCTTTGCCCTGCTGTGATTCTAAACACTAACGGCTTCCCCAAACCATCCACACTCACATGGATCTGAGTGCTGTATCCACCTCGACTCCTCCCCAAAGCTTGCTCCCCTT
>NZ_JANSHQ010000526.1:0-1136 GCF_047461715.1 Synechococcus sp. R8-2
CTCCCCAGAAAATCTCAGTTGCAAAGGCGGCGCGGAGCACTCAAGCGATAGACTGGGGTGTACAGCTCCCGCTCCGCTGCGAATCTGCTCGATTGAACCGTTGCTCGCCAAGCCTACCCGCCAACCATGGGATCCGCAACTCTATCCGCTCCTTGTACCTTTCCCCTCACCGCTGTGGTGGGGCAACAGGCGGCCAAGCTGGCTCTGCTGCTGGCAGCAGTGGATCCCAGCCTAAGGGGTGTGGTGCTGGTGGGGCCTCGCGGCACCGCCAAGTCGGTTTTGGCCAGAGGGATCCACGCCTTGCTACCGCCCATCGAGGTGATTGCGGGATCCTATTGCAACGACGATCCAGCGCAGCCGGATACCTGGTCCGACTGGGCCAAGGCTCGCTACCCAGCCGGAGAGGTGCCGCCCACCCAAGTGATATCGCCCCCCTTTGTCCAGGTTCCCCTGGGCGTGACCGAAGATCGGCTGCTGGGATCCGTCGATGTGGAGGCCTCCATCAGGCAGGGGGAAACGGTCTTCCAGCCAGGGCTCTTGGCTGCCGCCCACCGGGGCGTGCTCTATGTGGATGACATCAACCTCTTGGACGACGCCATCGTCAACTTGTTGCTGACGGTGGTGGGGGATGGGGTCAACCGCCTGGAACGGGAGGGGCTGAGTCTGCAACACCCCTGCCGGCCTCTCTTGGTGGCCACCTACAACCCCGAAGAGGGATCCCTGCGCCCCCACCTGCTGGATCGCCTGGCACTGGTGGTGCCGGTGGGGCAGGAGCTGAGCCTAGAAGAGCGAGGGGAAATTGTCCAACGGGCAACGCAATTTGTCGATGCTCCCGAGCCCTTCCTGGCCGAGCACCAGGCGGAACTGGAGGAAATCCGCACCCGCATCCTCCTGGCGCGGGAGTGGCTGCCCCAGGTCAAGCCGCAGCGGGAACAGCTCCTCTACCTGGTGCAGGAGGCCATCCGCGGCAACGTCCAAGGGCACCGGGGAGAACAATTTGCCCTGCGAGCCGCCTGTGCCCTGGCGGCGCTGGAGGGGCGGGATCGCCTCCTGGCCGAGGATCTGCAGCAGGCCGTGCAGCTGGTGCTGCTGCCCCGCGCCCGTTACGACCCCGACCAGCCCCCGCCTCCCCCCCC
>NZ_JANSHQ010000527.1:0-2006 GCF_047461715.1 Synechococcus sp. R8-2
GTTCAGCGTAAATGTATCAGGTGCTGACATGCTCCCCTGCACCCAGATCGTCGCCCACCGTGGGGAGCACACCCACGCCGAGGAAAACACGTTGGCCGCTTTTGCTGCCGCTATTGAGGTGGGGGCCGAGCAAATTGAGCTGGATGTGCGCTGTAGCCGAGATGGGATCCCACTGGTTGTTCACGATGCCGATTTGGATGGACAGCCTTTGGCCGCATTAACTTGGGCCGAGATTCGGGCCCGCAAACCCACGATTCCCACTCTTGAAGAGACCCTGTCACATATCAAGGGCAAGATCACCCTCGATATCGAACTCAAAGAAGCAGGCTATGAGGAACAAGTCCTTGCCCTCGTTAGCGATATTTTGACCCCCGAAGAATTTGTGATCACCTCTTTTTTGCCTCAGGTGGTGCAGCGGGTTAAAACGCTTTTGTCCCCGCAACCCAAGGTTGGCCTGTTGATCGAGGCAAAGGCTGAGGAGCAAGCCAAGGGATCTTTACTTACCCGTTGCCGGGAGTTGGGAGCGGATTTTCTGGCCCCCCACTACAGTTGGGTGAACTTGCAGTTCTTGGCTGAAGCTGAACAGGCCGGGATCCCTCTGTACGTTTGGACGGTGAACGATCCTGAAGTGATGAAGTTGTGCTTGCAGCCATTTGCCGGCTCAGTAGGACAAAATCCCGTTGTTCAAGGGTTGATTACCGACCGTCCCCAATTGGCTTTGCAAATTCGCGCCCACCTTTTGGCAGGAGTAGAGGGGGCAAAACCCTAGACCATGGGCACAAACTGCACCGGAAAAGCCCCTTTTTGAACCCATCCTTGGGCTGTTTTGCAGAGGATCAGCAAGGACTGGGATCCCTGGGCACCGGAGTCCGAAGGGCTTTCTCCCACCGGCACCACCAAGGTGCCCCCCACCGCCAGTTGATCCAGCAGCACCGTCGGCACAGTTGGGGGCGCTGCCGTCACCAGAATGGCATCGTAGGGAGCATGCTCTGGCCAACCTTGGTAGCCATCCCCCTGACGCACTTCCACGTTGCGATAGCCCAGGGCAGCGAGGGTTTGTTGAGCTTGAGCAGCCAATGGGGACAGACGCTCCAGGCTATACACTTGCCGGGCCAGCTCTGCCAAAACAGCCGCCTGATAGCCGGAGCCGGTGCCGATTTCCAACACCACCGATTCAGGCGTGAGGCGAGCAGCTTCTGTCATAAAAGCAACAATATAGGGCTGAGAAATGGTCTGGCCATAGCCGATGGGCAGAGGGCAATCCCTGTAGGCCCGATCCCGCAGATCAGAGGGGACAAAAAGGTGACGCGGCACTTTTCCCATGGCTTCCAGTACCCGTGGATCTCGGATCCCTCGTTTGATGAGCTGTTTCTTGACCATCTGCTCCCGTTGGGAAGCAAAAGGATCGGAAGCGTCTGGGGGCTGAGGTTCAACTTCTGGGATCCCAGCTGGAGAGCGAGAAGAATGTCTCCACCGGAAGGATGAGAATGGGTTGATCACCGATACACAACCTCCAGAAACGATGAGCTGCTCAGATCTTTCTCCGCTGCAACTGCTGGGCCGTCGAGCTTGGGGCTATGGATTCCACTCTCCCTCTTCCCCCCTGAGAAGGAAGGACTGGAGACGCTTGCTGCACGTGACATGAAGAGGATGAGTTAACCCAATTTCTCGCGTTGCAAGGGGGGCAGGGGTGAGGGAAAAAGCGCCTGGAGAGCTCTACCCCGATCCTGGCTCACCTTCGGCAAGACTTCACCGCTTGATGAAGAGATTGTTGCTGAATGGGAGGATGAAAAAACGGGATCCCCAAGATCCCCTACCTTGATTCTGCTGGGCTTTCTTGAACTTCGTTGGAGCCTCAGGTAAAGCTTACAGCCGGGATCCCCATGGGAGATATGGGATCCGGTTTGATCAAAATTGTAAAGTTTTGTGCGCAATCTGCCGGGGCGAGCAATCACCACCCTGGTTCTGCCAGCGCAAGATTTTATAGTGTTGATCCCTACCTTTTC